>CAXBNB010000341.1:0-5253 GCA_963976505.1 uncultured Reichenbachiellaceae bacterium | reverse complement strand
TACTGAAATCGGGAAAAATACGGTCATTGCTGCACAAGCGGGCATATCTGGATCAACTAAAGTTGGTGAAAACTGTGTAATTGCCGGACAATCTGGAATAGTAGGACACCTTAAGATTGGTGATCACATCACCATTGCAGCCCAATCCGGCATCACCAAGAACATAAGTAAAAAAGGAGCTGTAATGCTCGGAAGCCCTGCCTTCGAATTAGCCGATTACAAAAAATCGTATGTGGTTTTCAAACGGTTACCAGATTTGATGAACAGGATAAAGGAACTTGAACAAAAAATACTAAATTTGCCGACTTGATTCCGCAGGGTGGTTTCTGAAGTTTGCCAGATATAATTAAAGCATGAAAGTTTATCAACATACTATAAAAGAGCCTGTAACTATTTCAGGGGTAGGTTTACATACAGGTGTCGTTTCGAATATGACCTTCGAACCAGCACCACCAAATCATGGAATAAAATTTCAAAGAACTGACCTCAGTCATCAGCCGATTATTGATGCCGACGTGGACAATGTAGTTGACCTATCTAGAGGAACATCTATAGAACAGGATGGTGGGCGCATAAATACCGTTGAACATACTTTGGCAGCTATTGCTGGTTTGCAAATTGACAATGTGCTGATAAAACTTGATGGCCCTGAACCTCCGATATTGGATGGAAGTGCCATACAATTCATAGAAGCTTTAAACAAAGTTGGTTTTGAACAGCAAGGTGCTCAGAGAAATTATTTTGAAGTACCTGAAAGCATCTACTTTAGGGACAAAGCCAACGAAATAGAATTGGCTGCTTTGCCATCAGAAGACTACAGGGTCACGGTAATGGTAGACTACAAATCTCCGGTACTTGGCAGTCAGCATGCCTCATTGAACAACATCGAAGATTTTACAGAACAGATCGCATCATGTCGTACTTTCTGTTTTCTGCATGAATTGGAGGAATTGCACAAAAGAGGCCTGATCAAAGGAGGTGATTTGAACAATGCCATAGTAATAGTGGATCGTGTGATAGAAGATGACGAACTGGATCAGTTGGCCAAACTTTTCAACAAACCTAAAGTTGAAGTAAAAAAAGAAGGCATATTGAACAATGTCGAATTGAGGTATCCTAATGAACCAGCCAGACACAAGCTACTGGACGTAATTGGAGACTTAGTATTAGTAGGCCGTCCTTTGAAAGCGCAGATACTTGCTGCCAGACCGGGACACGCCTCAAATATTGCTTTTGCGAAAAAGATCAAAAAGTTGATGGCGCAGGAAAAAAAGAGCATAGTTCCTGAATATGATCCTACCCTACCTCCAGTGATCAACATCAACCAAATAACGAAAATACTACCACACAGGTATCCATTTTTACTTATCGACAAGATATTTTACCTCGATGACACCTATGTGGCAGGAGTAAAAAATGTAACCTTCAACGAACCGTTTTTCCAAGGTCATTTTCCCGGAAACCCAGTAATGCCAGGTGTATTGCAAGTAGAGGCCATGGCACAGATTGGAGGTATTCTTGTATTAAATTCCGTACCAGATCCTGAAAATTACTGGGCTTATTTTCTAGGCATAGAAAGTTTTAGATTTAGAAAAATGGTTCTTCCAGGAGATACTTTGGTCATCAAATGTGAATTACTTGCGCCTATCAAACGAGGCATAGCTAAAATGAAAGGAACGGCTCATGTGGGTGGTAACCTAGCGTGTGAAGGAGTGATGACTGCCAGTATTGTTAAAAAAGATTCATGAATCAGCCATTATCCTATATACACCCACAGGCCAAAATAGCCAGGAATGTAGTAATTGAACCTTTTACCACCATCAGTAAAAACGTAGTAATAGAAGAAGGCACTTGGGTAGGATCTAACGTCACCATCATGGAAGGTGCAAGAATTGGTAAAAACTGCAAGATTTTCCCTGGTGCTGTGCTGTCATCCATCCCACAGGATTTGAAATTTTCCGGAGAGGAGACCATTATGGAGATCGGTGACAATACTGTAATCAGGGAATGCGTTACGATCAGCAGGGGAACAGTAGATAAACACAAAACCGTAATAGGCAACAATTGCCTGATCATGGCCTATGTGCATGTAGCTCATGATTGTACAATTGGAAACAATTGCATTCTGGTAAATGCTGTGCAGGTAGCAGGTCACTGTACCATTGATGACTATGCCATTGTTGGTGGCGCAAGTGCGGTGCATCAATTTGTGAATATAGGAATGCACGCCATGGTGTCAGGTGGATCATTGGTTAGAAAGGATGTCCCTCCTTATACCACAGCTGGTCGTGAACCGCTTGGATACTGTGGCATCAATTCCATAGGATTGAGAAGACGAGGTTACTCCAATGAATCTATTAATGAAATACAGGAAGTATATCGTTACATATACCTCAAAGGCATGAACAATACCAAAGCCATCGACCTGATCAAAGTAGAAATGGCCACTTCAACGGAACGAGATGAAATTATTAAATTCGTCGGAAATTCTAATCGCGGTATTATGAAAGGGTTCAACACCTAATCAGCCACTTGTTATAACCATCACTAAATCATAAAGTGATGCCTTGATTGAAGCAAAATATGAACATTACACTCGAAGGAATTGGCAAAAGATTTAACAACCGAGAGTGGGTGATCAAAAACTTAGACTTCTCTTTCGAACAAAATAAAACTTATGCGATTACCGGTGCTAACGGGAGTGGAAAATCTACTTTAGCCAGAATCATTGCCGGCATTACTGTACCTTCTGCTGGGTCTATAAGGTATGATAGTGAAGGACAACAGGTTGTAATAGACCAATTTTACCAGCACCTGACTTATGCATCTCCTTACCTCGATTTAGTGGAAGAATTCACCCTAGAAGAATTGCTCAAATTTCACTTCAAATTCAAGAAAATTCAATCAGGTTTCACCATAGATGATTTGATTCAAAAAATGTACCTGGAGGATAGTAAAAACAAGTACATCAGCAATTTTTCATCTGGCATGAAGCAAAGACTGAAACTTGGATTGGCTTTGTTTTCACAAGCATCAGTGACACTCTTGGATGAGCCCACCTCCAATATGGATGAAAAAGGTGCTGAGTGGTATTCTGAACAAATCGCTACAATAGCGGGTTCCAGAATGCTGATCATTGCTTCCAATCAGGCTTTTGAATACAAAATAACCGACCGCATTATTGACCTCAACTGATCAAAATTCTGATTGTAGTTGTTGCGTTTTTCTGAAGTATAAATTAGGTGTATATCCTAAAAAGATATATTTTTGATTTAAGGAAAAAAATGTTTTAATCTTAACTCACACAACATGAACAAGTTTTTGAATTATTTTACAACAGCTGCGCTGATTCTCGCCTTGGCGATTTTTGCTAGCTGTGGAGGCGGAGGTGATGAACCTGACGCCCCGATTGATCCCTGCGTGGTAAATGCTGGCTTTTTAATCAGTGGCACTGCCACAGTGAAAAAGGTCACCAATGGTAATGGCACAATTGTCACTCCTGATTGGACTGGATTTACACTTGATTTTAATGGATCAAAAGATGGAGGTGATTATTCCACCAACGTTGGAACTTTCGACGACACATCTTTGACAAATATCTGGGCAGCCTCTGGCACTTGGACATTTGTATCAACTGATACCAACTGTAAATCCCTTACTGTAAAAGGCGGGTTTAACGGAGGTGATAGAACAGTGGCAATTTCTGCTGTTACGGCCTCAGGTTTGAATCTTTCATTTAATGTACCAGAGGCAGATACCAACGGTAGAACAATGGGAATTGCTGGAGATTGGTTTTTCGAATTCAATTTCTAGAACACAATAAGACACACAACACAAAAAAGGCTCGAAATTCGAGCCTTTTTTGTGTCTTCTTTCTGTCAGTTTTCTGTTTGAGATCATTCTATGGAAAAGAAAAAAATACCAGAATAGCTCGCATCAACTCAGTAATGAAACTATCTGGAATCAATATATTTGCTAAATTAGAATTTGATTTTTTACAGATACTGTCCCAACCATTAAGAAATCACCACCTCACAATAACAGGACAAACGCATTTAAAAATTCTTACTATCCCCAGTAGTTCTGGCGTCTGTTAGGATTAACTGTAATTTCATGGGATACCGTAACTGGTACGGTAAGGATGTTTTTGTTTTTAAATGTGTTGCCCTGCTTTTAACAAGGAACAAGACCCTTTACATATCTTATCCATTATTTTTGTAAAAAGGTAATTATGGAATTTAAAATCCTGACATCTCAACTTCTTAATGCATACACCAACTCGGTTAAAGAATCACCAATAGACAAATGGGAGAATTTGAAAAAAGTTGAAATACAAGTGGACTACTTTCAATTTTACAAATCAGTTTCGTCTGTTTACTCATCAAAAATAGAAGGTGAAGACATAGATTTTGACAGTTTTTTCAAACACAAATTTTTAAACGTAAAATTCAAAGCTGACTACACAAGAAAAGCAGATGATTTATATGCAGCTTATGATTTTATTGACAGTCATAAATTAAATTTAAAAAACGTTCAAAAAGCCCACTCCATTCTAAGTTCAAAACTACTCCCTAAAAGCCAACAAGGATTAATTAGGACAAATCCCATGTTTGTAATAAACAGTGAAGACAAAATCGAATATGTAGCTGCCAGTCCAGAAATAGTAAAAGATGAAATGATAAAATTATTCGAAGACATTGACCTTTTGATAGATGGGGAATTAAGCCCATTTGAAATATTTTATTACGCTTCATTAATCCACCTGGTATTTGTAAAAATACACCCATTTCAGGATGGGAATGGAAGGACTGCACGATTAATGGAGAAATGGTTTCTAATTGAAAAAATGGGGCAAAAAGCAGCTTCAGTTCAATTGGAAAGAAACTATTACCGAAAAATTAAAGATTACTATTCTAATATAAAAAAGCTCGGACTAGAATATGATCGGTTAGATTATAGCAAAAGCATGGATTTTTTACTCATGACCGTTTCTGGAATTGATGAAGAAAAATAAAGCACCTATGCAGTGACAATCAAATAACTGAAAATGTTCCCTTACTCTGGCTCTAGCCCAGAACAGCTTTTTATCTCATTTCATCAACACCTTCGAAACATGCCTTCAACTCGAGCTGATCATTGTTAAGCTCACTATCAATAATACTCGACAATTCCATTGGGTTTGCCTTAGACTGGCACCATTCTACACCTGATTTTTCGAATCAGTAGCCTGATCTGCACCGAAAAGTGATTCAA
>CAXBNB010000340.1:0-5262 GCA_963976505.1 uncultured Reichenbachiellaceae bacterium | reverse complement strand
AATGGCCCTACAGGAGTTTTAAAATTTCCCATCCAAGATCGGTCTATGTCGTGAATCGAACCGATGTTTCTAGAGAGTAGTGATCCGGAAGATGTAAGAATGTGCATCAAAATATAGTTGAATATATAACCAGGCGATTCTTTTTTAATCAATACTGGAGTTTGTTGAAGTTTTTTCCCCATTTCGAATAAAAGCTCTGTCACCCATGGAGAGGTACCAGAGTGAGGCATGATGTCTACTACATTGGCTATAAAAACATCGTGAAAATGGAAAGCGGAAAACCTTTCTGGCCTGCCGGAATGGTCGGCAAACATGGATGGAAGAAGGTACGATGTATTGGTTGTGAAAACTGTATGTTGAGGACATAATTCACCAAATTGTTTCCAAACTTGCTGCTTTATGCCCACATCTTCAGTTACTGACTCACTTACAAAATCTACGCCTTGGGCTGCTTGATTGGGATCTGATGAGTAGGAAATCCTATTCATGATACTGTCAATATGAGCTTGTTGTATTTTATTGCTTTTAACAAACGAATTTAAAAGTTTGCCATGTATGACTTTTGTTGTAGTTAAAATTTCATCTGTAAGGTCGTAAATGCAAACATCGAAACCGGATATGGCAGATTGTAACCCAACTCTTAATCCTAGTGTGCCACTGCCTAAAATCAGTACTTTCTTTATGTCTTTAATTTTGAGTTCTGTCATTTTTAATGCTTTATTGTTGAATTTTCGATGTTTTACCACCCACTTATTTTGTCTTTGTCCACTGCTTTCATTCCATTATGACCACAGGCATTTACTACCCCGATCAAACTGGCAAATCGAGCGTCCGTCGTAGAACCTCTTTTGTATCGGGCATATATTTGCTGGCAGATTACCCCTAGTTTGAATGATGCATAGGCATAGTAGAAAACGATGTTTTTTACTTCTTTGCCTGTTCGTAATTGATACCTGTCTATAACCTCCTGTCTTTTTAAATTGCCAGGCATCCATGTCAAGCTAAAGGGTTTCAAAGCTGAGTTGTCAGCAATTTCGGACCAGTAAGCGAGAGCTGTTCCTAAATCCATCATGGGATCACCTACAGTTGCCATTTCCCAGTCTAGAACTGCTTTTATTTCAGAATGGTTTTCTAAAGAAAGTACCAGGTTGTCGTATTTGTAGTCATTGTGGATCATTGCTGGTGGATTGTCAGTAGGTATATGGTCATTTATCCAAGCGCTCAATTCATCCATTGAAGGCAATAAATCAGTCTTTGATTTTTCATCCCTGCCAATCCAGCCTTCTACCTGCCGCTTGGCATACCCTTCGGGTTTGCCTAGTTCGATCAATCCGGTAGATTCAATATCCAGAGAATGTAGGGAGGCTAAATTGTCCACTGCATTTTCTGATATTGAAAGCATAAGGCTGGGAGTGAGGCTCATGTTTTTTGGTGGAGAGCTTCTTAAAATAATTCCCTGTACCCGTTCCATTAAGTAAAATGGAGCACCAATAATGGATTTATCCTCACAATAAATAGTAGGAGTGGGCACTTTGTTGAAAACGGGTTTTAATAGGGATAAAACCTTGAATTCACGACCCATGTCATGGGCGGATTTGATATTTGCTCCTATCGGTGGTCTTCTGAGAACGAATTCCCCTTCTCTGCACCGTATGAGGTATGTTAGGTTTGAAAAACCACTTTGGAATTGTTCAATTGAAATGTCACCCGAAGTTATGTTGTTGTCTTGCAAATAGGATTGCAGGACTTGTTTATCGATTTCTTCTTCTTTCCGGATCATGGAGGAAGCCTTATCCATCAACTTCATGCTGTCTCTTAGGCTCATTTTTTTTATTGGTTAATTTTTTACTAATGTGTTGTCATTTGACCTTAATCATTTCTTCTTTATATCTAGTCCGTATTTTTTCAATACGCCTCTTGCTAATACAGACTTATGCACTTCATCTGGTCCGTCATATATTCTGGCACCACGTTCGTGTCGATACCACCAGGAAAGTACTGTATCATCGGTAATACCCAACGCGCCATGGGTTTGTATGGATCTGTCTAGAATTTTTTGTAGGATTCCTGCAACATAAAACTTTATGGTTGAAATCTCTTCACGTGCTGCTTTTACCCCTTCATGCTCAATCTTATGTGCCGTGTGGAGAACCATCAACCTCGCTGCATTTATTTCAGCTTTACTTTCTGCGATCCAGTTTTGAATGGTTTGTTGGTGTGCCAACACGGTATTGTTTCCAATTTTTCTGGATACTGCCCTTTGACACATCATGTTTAGGGCACGCTCGCTTATACCAATCCAACGCATGCAATGATGAATTCTACCCGGGCCTAGCCTCTCTTGCGCAAGTAAGAATCCAGTGCCTTCATTATGAATCAAATTGCTTTTCGGAACTCGGCAGTTGTTATACTTCACTTCAGAATGACTTACATATCCTTCTCCTGACTCACCCATTATCGAGATATTTCTAACCAATTCAAATCCCGGATTGTCGGTAGGTACAATGATCATACTTGCCCTTTCGTATGGATTGGTGTTGTCACTATTGGTGACTGCCATGACTACTGCAAAGGATGCGCCATCAGCGGACGAAGTAAACCATTTGTGGCCATTGATAACGTACTCATTTCCTTCTAATATGGCTGATGTACTCATCATGGTGGGGTTCGACCCGGCATGTTCTGGTTCGGTCATCGAAAAGCAACTTCTAATGTCTCCATTATGAAGTGGTTTTAAATATTTGCTCTTGAGGTCAGGGTGAGCATATTTTTCGAGCAATTCCATGTTGCCAATATCTGGAGCCTGACAATTGAAAATATAGTGCCCAAAAGGTGTCCATGCCAAGGCTTCACTCACCATGGCAAATTCCATTAAAGTCAGGCCAAGACCTCCATGTTCTTTTGAAAGGTGAGGAGCCCATAATCCAGCATCTTTTGCTTTTTGACGTTTTTCTTTGAGTATCCCATTTTCAAGTTTGAGAAAGGGAGTATTCATCAATTCCATTTCCTGTGGTAGAATTTCTTCTTTTATAAAATCTTTGAATTTGGGTAGTAATTCTTTGAGTAGTTGAGTAGCAAATAGTTCAATCATTTATTTTTTAATATTATTGTTCCTGAAAGATAAGTATAATTTCTTCAATTGTTTTTGTGTTAAAATTAGATTTAGTCATTATCAAATAGTAAATCTTCTTAAATAGAATTTGTCAATCTTAATGTAGTTTGATTTTTTTGAAGAAAAAGTTCTAAACATAAGAGTTCAGTCTCAAACAAAAAATAGCAATGAAAATAAGTAAATTATGGATTTCAAGAATGATTGCAGCTATAGCGGTGCTTTTCACCTGCTGTCAATCAAATAAAAGGGTGGAAATAAATAATCAATACCAGTATAGTAATAATCAGCTTAACAAATTAGAATACAACAATCCCGAATTATTAGTCGATTTGGATGCTGGGTTTAAGGCAGTTCCTATGCCCATGGACTTTGATGGAGATGGCGATATAGATTTGCTAATTTCCGAATCTGGAGCCTATGCTGAATCTGGTATTTTCTATTTTGAGAATATTTCAGGAAAATCAGAAATGCCCATTTTTAGAAGAGGCATGAAAGTATCGTTCGAGAGAAGAAGATTAGGAGATGATGGTTCGAGGTTTCAGACTTCTTATGTAGATGGACAAGTTCATGTTTTGACACCTGATAGAGTTCGTGAAAAACTATTGATTTATAAGAATGTTCCTCAAAACGTATTTTGGGATGAAAACGAAGTTTCCTTGCCTGATGAAGGTTTTGACTATCTTCATAATTGTAAAACGGAATGGAAGCTAGTTGATTTTGATGGAGATGGAATACATGATTTGCTTTGCGTAGCAACTCGTGATAGAGAAAGAAAATACCGTGGTAAGTTGGCTGAAATCGCTAAGGATTTAGATTTTGTCACAGATGGTAAAAGTCATGTGCTTTTTCTGAAAAACTCAGGAACAGATGACCAACCTAAATTTGAGAATCCGGTGAGATTGTTAAAAGAAGATGGATCTTCTCTTGCTGAGGGGTTGTCCTTAAAACCAATGTTTGCAGATTATGACAATGATGGCGACTATGATTTTATTAGTCTTGGCAACAATAATGAAAAATTTAACATAGAATGGAACGACGATTTCCTGATTTATTTTGAAAATATAGGTACAGCTACAAACTACAAGTTTTCAAATGGGAAGGTTTTGCTATTTGATGAGTTGCCTATTCAATTTGAGTCCAGAGCAACTATTCACCAAACAACTGTAGATTGGAATAAAGATGGTTTTGTTGATATCATTGCTGGAGATGAAGATGGAAAAATTTCTTACCTGAGGCATACTGGAAAGTTTTATGATGGCGTACCACAATTTAACCCACCAGTATTTTTACAACAAGAAGCGAAATTCGTGGATTTTGGAGCACTTTCTGCACCGAGGGTATTCGATTGGGATGGGGATGGATTGGATGATATATTAAGTGGGAATGGAGTTGGACATATTGGCTTTATTAAAAACTTGGGCGGTTATGCACCAAAATGGGATGCTCCCAGACTGCTGGAAATAGATGGGACACCAATAAGACTTATCAAAAATGAAGCACTTCCTAATACTGAACAACCAATATGGGGATATACAACCATTGATGTAGGTTTTTGGGATGAAGATAAACTTCCTGATATTCTCGCCAACGAGCACAATGGAAACATAGTGTTTATCAAAAATATAGGTACAAAGACAGTACCTAAACTTTCAGCGCCACAGCCGTTGGAAATAGAATGGGAAGGGGAGCCGCAAAAACCTGATTGGGTGCCTGGTGTAGCAAAAGGGAATGAATTACTCGCTCCTTGGAGAACGTCTCCTTTCATTATGGATTTTAACAAGGATAAATTAAACGACCTTGTTATGCTCGATTACCAAGGATATTTGGTGGTTTATATGCGGAAGAAAGAAAATGATGAGTTGCTATTGACTCATCCTCAAAGAAGCTTTGTATTTCCGAATGGTGATCCAATATTGCTCAATCAGAGAACTGGAAAAAGTAGTGGTAGGTTGAAGATCACCTTTCATGATTGGGATGGAGATGGTTTGGAGGATTTGATAGTATCGTCAAAGCCTGCGGTCGATTGGATGAAAAACATTGGAATGAAAAATGGTAAAATGGTGTTGCAATATATGGGACGCGTTTTATCTCGCACTTTAATGGGGCATACTGATGGACCAGTGGTTTCTGATTTTAATAAGGATGGTATT
>CAXBNB010000339.1:0-5269 GCA_963976505.1 uncultured Reichenbachiellaceae bacterium | reverse complement strand
AAATTTAGCTTCTACGAGCTTAACTTACTGTCCAGTCAAATGTATACACTCCAGTATCAATTTTCTCCACGATTGTCCGATGCTGGTGAAGCACTCTTCTGGAGAGTAGATAAAAATGCGAATTATGGTGCAATCAATGAATTAGCTCGTGTTTGTTTAAAAACCGATCGCATAGACCAACATTGGGATGATATGATACGGGTTGCAGGATCGCTAAAAATGGGTACCGTTCAAGCATCGGAACTTATGCGTTCTTTACTCAAAAGTGAGCGCCCATCAAGTTTAGCACAAGCAATAATTGATGTTGGCCGTATCAACAAAACATTGTATTTACTCAATTATATTGATGATGAAAGTTACCGCCGTAGAATTTTGACTCAGTTAAATCGTGGTGAAGGCAGGCATGGGGTAGCTCGTGCTATATGTCATGGGCACCGTGGTGAAATCCGTAAGCGATATCGTGAAGGACAAGAAGATCAACTTGGAGCTTTGGGGTTAGTTACTAATGCGGTTGTATTATGGAATACAGTGTATTTGCAGGCATCATTGAACCATTTACAAGATCAATCATTTGATGTGAGAGACGAAGATGTAGAACGTCTTTCTCCCTTGGTACATGGACACGTAAATATGTTGGGACACTATTCGTTTACATTGGAGGAAAATGTAAAAAAGGGTGAACTAAGACCTTTAAACCTTCTTGTTGATATGGTCGAGCCCTCTTAGATGTATGTAGCTCAATTCTGTTACACTATTATTCATAGTGTAACATCATGCTATTTGTCTTTACCCATCGGAATAAATTTGTTCCACTTACTAATAATCCCTAACTTTGCAGACATGAGGTTGGTCGCAGGTATTTTATTTCTTTACATAGTGGTCTTAGTGGCTATGCCAACTTATAAGGCTATTTCAGAAATTAATACAAAGGAAGTTTGTTGCAAGCACTGTACTTCAGATAAAGCAGAAAACAATGACAATTTACCACCTGTTAAGCCTCAAGACACGCAGAGTTCCTGCAATCCATTCGAAGTATGCACTTCTTGCATAGGATTTACTCTTCAGTCATTTCCTTTTTTAACGACCTCATATGTTGCTTTAGATGGCATGGTTGTGGTTGATTATTTGGAACCATCATCTGATTATATCTCTTCCGTTTTTCACCCTCCAATACCCGGTTAATATACACTCTTAGGAGTGGTGTGCCTTGTCGGAAAGGACATTTCCTTTCCCCTCATTTATTTATTAACCAATAATATCAAATACGATGAAGTCATTTATTTCAGGGTTTATGACCCTACTATTAATTGTTGCCTTTTCAACGAACATAAAAGCGCAAACCGCTGATACCAGCAATGCAGATACAGTAAAAACTGTCACCATTAAGGTTAAAGGAATTACATGTAGCAGTGATTTACCGATAATTACCAAAAATGTAAAGGAAGTCAAAGGTATAACTACTTTTGAATCGGTTAGCAAACCGGGTCCAACCACCTCGTTTAAGGTAGTTTATAACCCTTCCATTGTTTCTTATGAAGATTTAGTAAAGGCAGTAGAAGGTAGCCCTAGTTGTGATTTTCCCGATCAGAAGCCATATAAAGTAAAAAAGGGAAATTAGTATTCCATAATACAAACAAGAAGATATACCTGTCTAACCCTGTTGGATAGGCACTCTTCTAATCTGTATAAATCTTTTTATTATGAGAAAGCTAATTATATCAATAGCCCTGCTATGTATTACCGGCATGGGGTTGTGCCAGAATATTAAGGGCAGGGTCATCGACAAGTCCAACCAACCTATGCCTGGCGCTAATGTCTATTGGGTAAATACGACTAAGGGAACCATATCAGATGTCAATGGTGATTTTGAATTGACCGCCGCCACCATCAAGGATAAAAGGCTGGTAGCGAGTTATGTGGGATATCTACAAGACACTATTCTTATTACTGATCAACAAAATGTGACTTTCAGATTAGCCGAAATATCATCAATGGGTAATGAAGTGCTGATAACGGGAAAACGGCCGGATAGTTATATTTCTACTATAGACCCCATTAAAACAGAAGTGATCACCAGCGGGGAACTAAGTAAAGGAGCTTGCTGCGATCTAGCTGGTTGCTTTAATACCTCCGGTTCAGTACAGCCGGCTACAACTAATGTGATTACCAACAGTCAGGAGCTAAGGATACTTGGGTTATCAGGCATTTATAACCAGGTATTGTTTGATGGCATGCCGATGATACAAGGCCTGTCCTATACTTACGGTATCAGTGCCATACCCGGGCCATTGGTGGAAAACATCTTTGTTGCCAAAGGTGCTAATTCAGTGGCACAGGGCTTTGAAAGCATTAGTGGCCAGATCAACGTAGAGCCGAAAGAACCCGGCAATGCTGATAAGCTCTTGTTAAATGTTTATCTCAATAGTTTCCTCGAATCGCAATTCAATACTATTTATTCTAATGACATAGGAAATAGAAAAGAGTGGAAAAGCTTAACCGCTTTTCACACGGTTCAACCTGCCTTAAAAGTGGATCGCGATGATGACAATTTTCTTGATCTGCCGCTGCTCACCCGATATATGCTTTACAATAAACTAAAATACAGGGATGACAATTCGTGGGGATGGAGTTCGAGAATTGGCTTGATGTACCTGAACGAACAACGTATAGGGGGTCAATGGAATTTTAACCCTGAAAAACATAAAGGCAGCAGCACAGTCTATGGTCAAACGGTGAACATAAACCAACCCACCATCTATACCAAAACCGGTTATCGATTCAATGATCATCAGGCATTAACGCTATTTGTATCGGGTTATTTTCAACAACAAGATTCCTGGTTTGGGGAAACGAACTATGGCGCTGATCAACTCAACCTATGGGCGAATCTCCAACTAGAACAGCATTGGGGAACTAACCATGATTTAAAAACAGGGTTAAGTGTTAGACGGATGCGTTTGGATGAGGATATTTCGTTCACTTCAAACCCGTTAAACAAAACCTACCAGGGTAACTATCTTCGTAATGAAACCATTCCAGGTGCATTCGCTGAAAATACCTTCAGATGGTTGAATGATCGGTTGACCTGGATAGCAGGAGTCAGGGCCGATCACCACAATCAATTTGGATGGTATTTCACTCCCAGGTCGTTGGTTAAATATGATTTTTCAGCGAATACCACCTTGCGGTTATCAACAGGGTATGGCTGGCGCACTGCTTATATATTTCCCGAAAATATCAATTTATTGGCCAGTCAAAGGAATGTACTATTTCAGGAGGACCTGGAACCGGAAGAAGCCATAAACCTTGGGATCAATGCTTTACAAAGGTTTACATTTCGAAATGTGTCAGGTTATATTTCCGTGGACTTTTATCAAACCAGGTTTATCAATCAAATTTTCCCAGATTACAATACTGATCCGACAATGGCCTTTTTGACCAATTTTACCGGAACTTCCATATCGAATGGTTTTCAGGTTGACCTGGATTTGAAGTTTTATGAAAACATAAATTTCAAGGCATCTTACAACTTTCTTGAAGTTTATCGTGAAACCGGATCAGGTAAAATGCTATTGCCATTTGTGCCCAGACATAAAATATTGACTTCATTTTCCTATAAACCATTGAATGAAAAATGGCATTTCGATCTGAATATTCATTGGTATGGTATCCAACAGCTTCCAGAAACCTCTGGTTTGCCCAGTGATTTGAGCAGGCCTTCAGAGTCAGAACCTTATACGGTGATCAATCTTCAATACACAAGGAACTGGAAGAAGTTCGAGCTTTATATTGGAGTAGAAAACTTGTTGGATTTCCGGCAGAAACGACCGATCATCAGTTGGCAAGATCCGTACAGTCCCTACTTTGATACGTCCTCGGTGTGGGGTCCTACAAGAGGAATAGAAGCATATTTGGGGATTAGGATTAGAATTTGAAATAAATAAGAATCAATAATGAAAAAATCCGTATTCAAAATATCAAAAATGGATTGTCCATCAGAAGAACAAATGATTCGGATGAAGTTGGAACCATTAAAGGAGGTAAAGCAACTATTATTTGATATTCCTAATCGCAAATTGGAGGTATTTCATGCACAAGATGTTGACGAGATCCAACAAGCAATCAGTGAACTTAAGCTCAATGACCGATTGGAACATACCGAAGCTGAAGTCGATCTGCCATTGACTGCTGACGATTCAAAACAGCGCAAAATTTTGTGGTGGGTATTGGGTATCAACTTCGCCTTCTTTGTAATAGAGATGACCACCGGATGGATATCCCGCTCAATGGGCTTAATAGCAGATTCACTGGATATGCTGGCCGATTCAATTGTGTATGGTCTCAGTCTGCTTGCTGTTGGAAGTGTCATTTCCAGAAAGAAAATAATTGCCAAAATCAGCGGATATTTCCAAATGTTTTTGGCAGCACTTGGTTTAATTGAAGTGATCAGAAGGTTTTTGAGCTATGAAGTAATGCCAGTTTTTCAGACTATGATTGTGATTTCCTTATTAGCCCTAATTGCTAATTCTATTTCGCTATCGCTGATCCAGAGAACAAAAAGCAATGAAGCCCACATGCAGGCTTCAGTTATTTTCACTTCAAATGATATAATCATAAATGCTGGAGTAATTGTGGCTGGAGTTTTGGTTTACTTCACCGAGAGTAAGTATCCTGATTTAATAGTAGGCATGCTCATTTTTGGAATTGTAATCCAAGGAGCAAATAGGATACTAAAACTGTCCAAGTGATCCTCAAGTGAGTTAAAAAGGCCGGAATACAAATATTTTAGGATACAAAAATAGGAGCATCTTCGATGCAATCTTAAACTACTGCTTGCGCAGTACAGCTAAAGAGATTATCTGTCGCGGATTTCTTCCCATATTGGTTGAATAGCCGAATACAAGTGGTTCACATGATGTGATGGTCCATCACATCATATAGTCATGTATTCTATTACATTTCGATTTGTGGGTATCTGAACTTTACCTTTTCGGCGGTTCAGGTAATAATGGCCCATTAGCGTTAAAAGGAGGCGAACCAGGGAATTCAAAGTCCCATGGCCATAGTCATTTTGGGTGGACTGCTAACGACTACACTCTTGAATTTGATTGTGATCCCTTGTGTTTATAAAATATCGGAAAGCAATTGTAGTTAACATTTTATAATAACTAGCGGTTAGGTCATTCAATAATTGACTTAACCGCTTTTTAAATTGGCAGTCTTTAAAACTTTGTGTGTGGGCTGAAAAGTTGCGGTCAACGCTACAATA
>CAXBNB010000338.1:0-5276 GCA_963976505.1 uncultured Reichenbachiellaceae bacterium | reverse complement strand
ATATATGGATCATCCAATGGTTCAGACATAAGGACAATATTTTATGATAATAATAACAATTACGATTTTACCTCCTTGGTTCACCCTAGTAGTTCAAAATCTAATTTCACAGAGCAAAATAATTTACTGGCTGAAATAATGCCTAAATTCTTAGACTATATTCAGAAATGATAATGAAAGTGTAATTATTTTTATTACTTGAAATAAACAAAAGCAATTAATTAGAGCGACACATTCTGGCTTACCTGACAATTAGCTTCGTGAAAAAGCTATAACATGGTAATCGCAGAGAAAATGCCTTTAAATGAAGGTTTAAGTGGATTTGGGATAAAGAAATATCCTCAAATAGAGGATAGTAACAAATTGATATATGGCTATCTGGATATAAATGATCGTATTGTAATTGAAGCAAAATATGATTGCATATGGAATTTTATAAATGGACTCGCCAAGGTGAAATTGGGAAATAGATGGGGGTTCATTAATAAAATAGATAGCCCAGTCATTCCTATTATTTATGATTCTACTGAAAATCTACCTTATCATGACATGCTTAAGGTATGTTTAAAAAATCAATGGGGATTTGTAGATTGGCAAAATCAAATAATCATTGAAACTATGTATGATTGGATTGGCAATTTTCACTGTGGATTAGCAGTAATCAAAATATCAGGAAAATATGGAGCGATTGATTTTAATAATGTCTTAAAAATCCCTTTAATATTCGACCATATAAATCCATTTACAGAAAACTGTTCGCAAGCAATATATAATGGAGAAACTGTTCGAATTGATATTGAAGGGAATATAGTTGCCAAATGATTTTTAAATATGTCTACACTATCAATAGCGAAGTAGTTGGACACACTGCAAATAATTCTTGTGCGATTAATATACAATAGAAAAGATGATGTAGAAAGTCCTATTGGTGGTCTTTGAACGATTAAAAGCGACAGAGATGATTATTTAGAAAAACCTCAAGGATAAACAAGCAAAAAAACGTTTCTTTATTTGGTATCCAAATGACAAGAGAGGACACTAATCCGCTACAATCTATTAAGTACTTTGGTTATTTGGGGAAGGATTGATTTATACATTCAAATATTACAAACTCAAATAGATATTCTCAATCTTCTTTCCTTGAAGACCAATGTATGCTCTAGTAATTGCAGTACTGCTGTGGTTGAAATTGGTTCACTTTTTTGTTGTCTCAATTTGATAGACCTCTATTGAATATCAAAACATATAAGGGTAATAAACCTTCTTACCTCTGCTGTTGATACCGGATATGATTACCCTTCCTCTGATCTTCACAAGGATATCTTCCAGTTTTTCAGGGGATTCTATCGGAGTATTATTGATTTCAGTGATGATGAATGACTGTGGGATATCCAGTTTGCTAAAGAAACCAGAGCCTATTTCTACTACCTTCACTCCTCCTTCTATACCCAAAAGGTTTTGTTCTACTTTAGACACTTTCTCAAATGTCACTTTCAATGATTCAGACTTGTAAATTACTTTTTTTATTACCTCAGAAGTTCCTTCTCTATTGGTCAAGATTACATTCTTGACCATCGTTTTATCTCCTCTTTTGATTTTAATACTCATTTCATCTCCTGGATATAAATAACCCAGCCTTTCTTCCAAGTCACTTTTTCCATCTATCACCTTATCATTTATAGTCAATATAATATCCCCCTTTTTCAGTCCTGATTTGTCAGATGCCCAATTATCTTGAACATGGGTTATTATTACTCCATTCAACCCATTAACCTCAAGCTCTTGCGCAATTTTGCTGTCTATATCAATGTATTCAGCTCCAAGAAACACCTTTTGAACCTCTCCGTAATTGATTAAATCTGATGCCACTTTCTTTACAATATCAACTGGAATAGCAAAACCATAACCTGCGTACGATCCAGTTCTTGAAAGTATTGCTGTATTGATCCCAATCAATTCTCCTTTTATATTGACCAAGGCTCCTCCGCTATTTCCCGGATTGATGGCTGCATCAGTTTGTATGAAAGATTCAATAGGAAACTTATCTCTGAGAATATTGATGTTTCTGCCTTTAGCTGAGACTATGCCAGCTGTTACCGTAGAAGTCAGGTTAAATGGATTGCCAACTGCCAAAACCCATTCCCCAACTTGTACCCCTTCCGAGCTACCCAAATTAATCGAGGGAAAATCATTTCCTTCAAGCTTTATTACAGCCAAATCTGTTGATGGATCTGTACCAATCAATTCAGCTTTATAAGTTCGCTTGTCATGAATCACTTCGATTTCATCCGCATCCTCGATCACATGGTTGTTGGTAATGATGTATCCATCATTGGAATAAAAAACTCCGGAACCAGTGCTAACTTGTTGAGAAGCTCTTGGTTCGAAAAACCAATCCATCCAGTGCCCAGAGTTATACCTTACATTACTTACATTTTTGATGAACACAACTGAAGAAGTGCTCAGTTTTGAAGCCTCGACAAAACCACCTTCAATACTAGAGTCAATCTTTCTTTGTACAGAATTGTTGACTCTTGATGGAATTCCCTTATCCACCGAATTGCCTTCGTAAAGCACCTGATGTGCTTCTGTCTGATTCAATTCGATATTTCTATCCACATAGCTCAATGCACCGAACACTCCTAGGCTTCCTGCCATCAACGCTACCACTACTGTTTTAACTAAATTCATCGTTTCTGTTTTATAAAAAATGAATTGAAGTAAATCTCACTCCAACAATCGATTACAATATTGTAATGGAAGTTACGGACAGAAAATAATAGTGTTGATAGGAAGGCTGTTAAAAAAGGTTAAATGAGCTTATTTACTTATTCTCCAGCCATTTTATTGCCATGGACAGAGACTTGAAATAATTGACGCTAGCCTTTTTGTTACTAATGATAGTTTGCTGGATATTATCTATGGAATATTTGGCAAATACATCTTCTGGCAATACTACTGCCGCGTATTTGACACCTGCACCGACCATTTCCTTTGTAAATACTCCGCCAATATATTTTTCTGAATCGTTATCCAAAATCTCCATTTCTCGGGCATCATAGAGTACTTTAGTCGCTTTTTCGAAAATCACCGCATCTAGGATTCTAAATCCTATTGAAGATATTTCATCAAATGTTGAAAAGCCTTTCCAAACACTTGCCAACACTTTGGAAGAAGAATCCCAAAATACTTTTACATAAGGTTTGTCTAGGTAAACTTTGGCGTTTTGTGGTATGGTAAAACTTTCGGTCATAAATTGGAAATAAAATATAAAATTAGAAACTAATTTTATCAAAAAATATGTTTCTCTCCAAAATGAATACAGAATTTGTCAATTAGAAAACACCTCTGAATGTTTATTGATAGCAAACTTAGAATCATTCCATATTATAAAGGGATTTAAGTTAAAAATGCTTCCACCCTTGAGCCTGTAGTGCCACCACATTTTGATTTTTTGAGATCAGGTTTCTTCCCTTGTCTTTTTTGTCCATGTAACCTATCATGGCAATTTCAGCATGGTTCTTTACCTTTTCAAAATCACTTTGACTGATCGTAAAAAGCAATTCATAGTCTTCTCCACCATTTAAGGCACAAGTAGTAGGATCAACTTTAAAGTCCGCAGCAGCATTGTAAGTTTCTTGATCTATTGGGAGCTTTTCTTCGAATATAGCGACACCAAGATCAGATTGTTTGCAAATATGAAAGACCTCAGAAACCAAACCATCAGAAATGTCAATCATTGAAGTAGGTATTATGCCCAATTCGGCCAGTTCATGGATGATATCCATCCTTGCAGTAGGTTTAAGCTGTCTTTTAACCAAATACTCATATTTGCCGAGTTCAGGTTGCATTTCAGGGTTGGCCTTAAACACTTCTTTTTCCCTCTCAAGAACCTGTAATCCAAGATATGCTCCTCCAAGGTCGCCTGTCACACATAGTATGTCATTTTCTTCTGCACTACTTCTGTAGACGACATTTTTTTTGGTTGCTTCACCAACAATAGAAATTGAAATAATCAGACCTGATGAAGATGCTGTGGTATCTCCACCTACCAGATCTATTTTGTAATCCTGACAGGCGAATTGAATGCCTTCATACAAGGATTCCACCGCTTCTACTGAAAAACGATTACTCAAACCAATATTGACAGTTATTTGCTTGGGAATACCATTCATAGCAGCTATATCAGAAACATTAACCGACACTGCTTTATAGCCTAAGTGCTGTAAGGGCATATATGACAGATCAAAATGTACCCCTTCCACAAGCATATCTGTTGACAACAAGGTAAGTTTATCAGTGACTTCCAAAACTGCCGCGTCATCTCCAATTCCCATCACAGTAGATTCGTTAGACGCCTTGAATTTCTCTTTAATTTTGTCAATCAATCCAAATTCCCCTAACGCACCAATTTCAGTTCTTTTCTCTTTGGCTTTTTCACTCATTTCTCTCAATTTTTCTTCAATTACACTTATTCAATTCTCAATATCCTGACACAACTCTATCAGCACCCCATTTGTAGATTTAGGATGCAAAAAGCAAATCAACTTATTATCAGCTCCAAGTTTAGGTTCGCTATTGAGAAGCTCAAATCCCAAACCGCCAAGTCTCTTCATTTCAGCATAAATATCTTCCACCTTAAAAGCCAAGTGATGAATCCCTTCTCCTTTTTTAGCAATAAATCTTGCAATGGCACTCTCTTCATCCCCAGATTCAAGCAATTCGATTTTGGTGCCTCCAGCCTTAAAAAATGAAGTAGTTACATGCTCCGAATCTACTGTTTCTGTTTTGTAGTTTTCCCTTCCCAATAACCTTCTAAAAAGCTCATTAGACATTCCCAGCTCACTTACCGCAATTCCCACATGTTCCAGTTTCATATTGACAGGGATATTTATTTATAATTATTCTAAACTATTAGCTATTTTTGCAAAAATCGTGAAACTTTTTCGCATGTTGAAGAGTTTGTGATTTTAATAATGATTTGAAGTAAATCAAAGTCTGAATAAAGAATTGATATAATATGATTTCTGTAACTGATAACGCAAAAAAACGAGTAGATGTCCTAAGAAGTGGGGATGACCTTTCTGAAAACCATCATATAAGAGTTTCTGTAAAGGGAGGTGGTTGTTCAGGACTTATGTACGACCTTTCTTTTGACGATAAAGTGTCGGGGGAAGATGACGTATTTGAAGATAAAGGCGTTAAAATCATAGTCGATAAGAAAAGCCTTTTTTACCTACTAGGCACTACGCTTGATTTCTCCGATGGACTCAATG
>CAXBNB010000337.1:0-5276 GCA_963976505.1 uncultured Reichenbachiellaceae bacterium | reverse complement strand
CCAGTTTGGTATCCAATACCAAAATTCCATCATGAGAATTCCCCAGTCCCAATTCATCTTCAGCACAGATCATACCCTGAGAGGAAACCCCTCTGATCTTGGCTTTTTTTATTTTAAATGGATCGCCATCTTCGGGATAAAGGGTGCAATTGAGGGTTGCTACCAACACCTTCTGACCAGTAGCTACATTGGGGGCGCCACACACAATTTGTGAAGGCTCTTCACCACCAATATCTACTGTTGTTACTTTCAGTTTGTCAGCATCTGGATGTTTCTCACATGTAAGTACCTCGCCGATCACCACACCTTCCAATCCTCCTTTGATCTGCTCGTACGTCTCTAGTCCTTCTACTTCTAACCCTGTTGCCGTTAGTATTTCAGATATCTCTTCCGGACTTTCGTCCAAAGAAATATAATCTTTTAACCAGTTTAATGAAATTTTCATTTTCCTCTATTATCTCAAAATGGTGCTAGACACCACGTTTAATCCTTAAATTATATATTTTCAAACCATGTATTGTCAATACGCAACCTTTGCATAGACCCTCATTCCATTGCTTGAAACAAGCTGCAAAACTACACATTTAGCTTTGAGTACAAAGTGTTGATTAGAATGTATTTGAGGTGGGTGTACTAAACGAATTTAGGAAGGAAGAAAAAAGATAGGATAACTGGATTCCGTAAAGGTGATTCCGGTATAAATGGTAGTTTTATTATTGACAAATAATAAGACAAGGGCAATTTACCCTTATCGGTATATTTCAACGTACATCCTGAATAGCTTCTCTTGAGCCTTCTGCTCGCCCCAATATATTATAGGCATAAGGAAATAGTATGTTTTGGTAGTCCTTCATCTGTCTCAACAATATTAGTGATCATATTAAGACACTTCAAAATTGTTGAGTGTAACAAGTATAATAACCCCATCGGTTACATTCAACACAAGTAGTTCTCCTAGGCAAAAAGAGAAAGTATTGGGTGAGTTTTCCGGAATTTCCATCTCCTCAAGATTACATTAAATCAAACCCCTTAGTCAGTTGAATACCTAATATTTTTGGGAATCTGTTTACTTCCCCTGTAATACCGCCCCGTGAACCCATATTATCGTAGGAAAACTACCAACAGATTCTGGATAATAAATATCTAACCTGCACTTTTCATTTTTTTAGGCATCTTTCTAATCACTTCCTGTCCTATAAAAAACATCTTCTTTTAGCACATAAGTTTCCTGTGCTTGTGTGAAAGTTGAACTAAGTATTACTAAATAGATGAAAAAATATTTCTTCATAACCAGACTTTGTGTTGTTAACTATTAAATACCAAATGATAATATTGCACCGGTTATGACATGTTTCAGATCCCAAACTTTTTAGAATAAGAATTCAACCAGAAATGTCTTAATTTTTACTCTGAGAAATTTGAGGGTAAGATCCTGACCAGTCAACAATAATTTTCTCAGTACCTGTTTCTATATTGAGCACACTATTCTTCATATTTACAAATGGACTACCAATCATTGGCCACTCTTTATAATGCTGCTCAGATTCTCCGTTGATCTTTACTTTAGGTATAGATAGTGCCATCCCATTGATTCCTTTTTTCTTAAGATGCTCAGGCATCCTACTCTCAACTACCTCCAGTCCTGACTGAAATTGAATTTCTAATCGATCTCCTTGAGCATTTGTATACCTAACTTCCATTGTATTCCAATTAACTTCTAAAGTATTCTTCAGCAGCTTTTTTTGAAACTTCTCAAACGTTCCAAATTCCTTACCTGTCCCCAATTCAAATACAAATCCAGTTTGAGCATGGTCACTTTTGATAATATTAAACCCATACAAACCCAGTCCTTTCAAATCCGTCTGTTCATAGTAGTCTTTGAGTGGCTTAATTCCTATGTAAGTATCCCCTTCTCTCAAGAAGACCCAACCTTTGGACTCTACTTTCTCATCCACTGATTTAGGATACCTTAACATCGCCCTTTTTATCAAGTGATCTGCGTGACCATCTCTCCATGACCATTTACTTTCGTTGGGCAAACCAACCCACGGCTCCTTTTCAGGAATGTCAAACAGTATAATAGCTGTATTCTTATGATGTGCTGATTGTTGAAAAGGAGATACATTCCCTTTTGCCCATGTATCTGGGGTTTTACTTTCCTCATCTCCATCGCTATACCAGTAAGGATGAAAACATCCTAAATAATTGAACCGGTCAGAACTGGACCAAACAATATTGAACAGTGTATTATTATCATCAGCATAATCCCAACCAGGAACCCACCGAAAGTTTCCTGTTCCAATGGCAAATTGTTTGTCTCGATAGACCTTGCGCATCATCATATGAGAAGCCCCAGTACCACGGTGACCAAAAGTAGAAGCAAGAGATTTCAGCGTATAAGGTTCAGTTTGCTTGGAATTTGCCAATTTAAAAAAGATAGGATTGGGTCTCACATCAGTCAATGCACTGTATAGCGTATAAGTGGATTCCCAGTAATTTGTAAAGTCATTTAGTTTTACATTGTTTGTAGCAGGCCCCCAACCCCACATCAACCAGTTGTAATAGGTAGTTGCTGCTATGTAATTATCATCTGAATTATGATCCTGTTGGGTATTCATTCGGGCATAAGGTGCAAGGATATTACCTTCAAAATTATTTAGGGATAAGAGAGACCATTTATATAACATAAAAGCTTCTGCTGTGGCTTTCATCTCAGGATCTTCTGCATACTTTAGTAGAATCTCCACCGGAAAGTTCATCACTACTTCATAAGTAGTAGATAAATATTCCACATATCCATGATCATACACATTTTTGAATGTAGTTGTCAATCGATCTTTCATGTCGGCCATTAACTCCTCACTTGTCATGCCATTGACCCATTGTGCATCAGGAAAATATTGTGCAAACAAATAAGCCCCACACCACATCATCGTTGCATGGTTTTCAGTACCATGTCCCAAAAAACCTTCTCCATTTTTCTTATCGCTCTTGGCCAGTCTCTCCAAATCCTTTTTAATCTCATTGATCTGATTCTGAGAAAAACTCTCATTGAATTGATATAGCGCCAAAGCTATTCCCGGGAAATCGAACATGGTTTGGTGTTCATGATCTAAGATGTTTACTAGATACTCTATAGCCACCTCGTCGTTAGGATCATTCCACAACCGGGCAAGTGCTTTAGGAATACCATGTTTCCCACGTTCATCGAGTTCAGCGTCCTTCAGGCTAGTTAATACTGTTTCTCTACGGCTTTCATAGGTGGAAAAATCTTGAGAAAAAAGAATAAATGGGATAATGATCCCAATAAAAACTGAGATAATTTTTTTCATCTGTAAATAATGGAATTATGAGAAATGTAACAAGTCTCTAAGAAAAGGAGATCACTTTGTTAGCGATCTCCTTTTATGAAATTAATTTAAAACTGACCGTTAATACCCCAAGTTCTGAGGGAGCACGCTTTTGCCTATAATGTCAATTTCAATTTGGGGAATAGGAAACAACAACCAAGTGTTATCTGCAGGCTTGCCTAAATCTGTTAATATTTCTACTGCAGTTCCTGTTCTAACCATGTCAAACCAACGCACGCATTCAAACATCAATTCTGACCTTCTCTCTTTTTGCATTGCTGTTCTAAATGAATTTAAATTTGGAATATCAGTAGTTGTTAAAGCAGTTAATCCTGCTCTTGTTCTTACCTTATTCAAAATATCCAAAGATTCTGTTGGAACATTTCCCGCAATCTCAGCTTTTGCCTCAGCATATAATAAATAGGCATCCGTGTATCGAAGAATAGGAAAGTCTAATCCAGATGTACCCGTACCGATATCATATCCCCAATCGAATTTGACATTTGTCGTTTCTGTAATGAGTGCACCTTCCAAAGAGATATAATCCAGTGCAATATTGATGTCACGTCGAACATCATCTGTTTCAAAGGACTCATATACTCCATTTTCAAACACTGGATGACCACCATATCTTCCAACAAATTGTCGGTTGTAATTTGATGCTTCGCCTTCTCCACCAGCCTTAAAAACTGCTGAAAGTACCACTTCTTTGCCTTTTTCACCTGACCCATCTTCTGCAAATATTTCTTCATAAGTATCTGCAAAATCAAATGGACTATTGAACAAGACATCTTCAAGTAAAGGAACAGCATCAGACCATCGATCTTCATTATATACAGCTCCACTTAAAGTAACATAAACCCTTGCCAATTCTCCTTGGGCACCAAACTTTGAAATACGACCATACTCTGAAGGATCTATTGTTGTCGGCAGATTGGCTACCGCATATAGATAATCCTCTTCGATCTGATCAAAGATGGTTGTGACTGGTGTTCTGCCTACTTTTAAAGCATCTTTTGAGTTAGTCTCATGAACAATAAGAGGGACTGGTCCGAAAAAACGGACTAGAGCAAAATAAGCTTCCGCTCTGAAAAATGCCGCTTCTGCCTTTATTCTATCTTTGTCCGAACTATTTTCAAATTCAACACCTTCTATCCTGTCCAGGATAATATTAGAAAATGTAATGACTTTGTACAATTCATTCCAAAAACCAGCTGTGGTGTTTAGTGTAAATATGTTTTCAGCAATTTCATAATAACTGTATTGAACATGTGTATAAGTATCAGCCCTAAATTCGTTGTATTCAGTCCATCTTGTATTATATACTGATTGCCATTGATTATAAACTCCCATAATAGCTGTTTCGAAATCTGCTGGAGATTTATAAAACGAATTCACGTTAGCATTTGAAATTGGAGCTAATTCAATAAAACTTTCATCACATGAAACTTGCAAACTAAGGACCAATAATAAAAGTCCGGCCTTTATATATTTTGTTATTTTTTTCATCTTCTGTTTTTTTAAAATTAAAATGAAACACTTAGACCAATCAAAAATGTTCTTGGAGTTGGGTAAACTCCATAGTCTCTTCCAGCTTTAGTTGGATCACCATTGGTAAGGTCAACTTCTGGAGTAAAGCCTACACCAAAATCATCCCATATATAAAGGTTTTCTCCCTGCACATATACTCTTAGGTTGGTTAAATCAAGATTTTTAAGAAGCCTATCAGGAAAAGTATAACCCAATGTCACATTCCTTAACCGTACAAATGCACCGTCATATAGATACCTGTTAGACCATTCATTACTAGCTCCTGTGGCATTATTGGTCGCTCTAGGTGTCATTCCATCTCCCGGCTCTTCTGGTGATCTCCAACGGTTTGCCCAATGAGAATAATGATTTTTGTGGGAATCGACTGGTCTGTCA
>CAXBNB010000336.1:0-5295 GCA_963976505.1 uncultured Reichenbachiellaceae bacterium | reverse complement strand
AGTCCTTTGAGGCTATGGCAGCTTCAGGAGAACTTGCCTGTAATGTTAAATTTATGATAGAAGGCGAGGAAGAGGTTGGTTCTGATAACCTTGGCCTTTTCGTTGCAAAAAATAAAGAAAAACTCGAAGCGGATGTCATCCTCATTTCTGATACAAGTATTCTCAGTAATGAGCACCCCTCAGTAACCGTAGGACTTAGAGGACTTTCTTATCTTGAAATAGAAGTCACCGGTCCAAATAGAGATTTGCATTCAGGTGTTTATGGGGGTGCAGTGGGCAATCCACTAAACACACTTTGCGATATGATATCGTCTTTAATAGACGAAGATGGACGAGTGACTATTCCCGGATTCTACGATAAGGTGCTAGAATTGAGCGATGAAGAAAGGGCTGAAATGGCGAAAGCCCCATTTGATTTAGATGAATACAAGAAAGACCTAGGTATAGAAGCAATAAAAGGCGAAGCAGGATATTCAACCATTGAGAGGACAGGAATACGACCAACACTGGATGTAAACGGAATCTGGGGAGGATATACCGGAGAAGGCGCCAAAACAGTATTGCCATCAAAGGGATATGCCAAAATTTCTGCTAGGCTAGTACCAGGACAAGACAGTACAGAAATCACGAAATTGATCATCGACCACATTCAAAAAATAGCGCCCAAGCACGTGAAGGTGAAAGTAACTCCCCATCACGGTGGAGAGGCTGCTGTCATCCCAACGGATTCGCAGGGGTATATTGCTGCTGTAAAGGCTTTTGAGGAAGCATGGGGTAAAACTCCAATTCCAACACGGGATGGTGGGAGTATTCCTATAGTAGCATTGTTTCAGAAAGAGCTTGGTTTGAATTCCGTATTGCTTGGTTTTGGGTTAGATGAAGATGCCATTCATTCGCCAAACGAAAGCTACGGTACATTCAACTTTTATAAAGGAATTGAAACCATTACTTGGTTTCACAAATTTTTTGCAGAGAAAGAAAAATAACGATTATACAAAACTTACCTTCATAGCAAATCATAAAACCATTAATCGATATTAAATGCGTCGTTCTAAACTTGTAATCAATTGTCAGCCTGGTATATCTCCTGTGCTAAAAAATGAAATCGAATCAATGGGCTACCGTGTATTGTCAGTGGACAATACAGGGGTTTCGATGGAAGGAGGCTGGGAAGAGGTGATGGATTTGAATTACAACCTAAGAACCGCTTCGAGGGTGTTGTGGACCATTCGTTCTTTTGAGGCTAAAAATCCCAATGAGCTTTATGAGGAAGCAAAAAAAACTCCTTGGAACAAGTTAATTCCTAAAGATGGATTTATTTCCATCCATTCTTTTGTCAAAAACGACTATATCCGAGACACCAGTTTTGCCAACCTTAAATTAAAAGATGCAATAGTCGATCAAATGACCGAGACTACCGGAGACCGGCCCAACTCAGGAAAAGAGAAGGACAAGACGGTTATTTTTATGTTTTGGTATGAAAGTAAATGCACCATTTATTTTGATACATCAGGGGAAACGATTGCAAAACATGGGTATAGGAAAATGCCCTTCAAAGCGCCTATGATGGAGTCTTTGGCCGCTGCATGTGTGCAATCATCCGCATGGAAGCCGGGTAAGGATCATTTTATTAATCCCATGTGTGGGAGTGGCACATTGGCCATAGAAGCAGCACTTTTGGCTACCAATAGACCTCCAGGATTGTTGCGGGACAATTATGGATTTATGCATATCGATGGGTATGATCCAGAAGTCTGGGAAGCGCAAAAGTCTAAACTTAAGATCAATAGCAAAATAGAAGGAAAAATTATTGCCACGGATTTGAGTGGACTTGCCATAAATGCAGCAATAGAAAATGCAAAGAACGCAGAGGTAGCCGACTTGATTGAATTTGAAAAAGTGCCGTTTGAAAAAACGAATATTCCTGAAGGTTCAGGAGTCGTTATGATCAATCCTGAGTATGGAGACAGGTTGGGAGAAATTGAAGAACTAGAAAAGATATACGAGCAATTGGGAGATTTTTTCAAGCAACAATGTCAAGGAAAAATGGGATACATATTTACAGGAAATTCCAACCTTGCCAAAAGAATTGGACTAAGGACTAAATCCAAGACACAGTTTTTTAACGCCAGAATAGAATGTAGACTGCTGGAGTATGAGCTGTATGGCGGTAGTAGAAAGTTCGAAAATAAGGATAAACCGTAATTTTTTCCGGTTTCACATTTACCCTCAATAATTGGGAATATTACCGCTTGGGGTATAATTTGCACAAAACCTGCTAACAGTGAAAAAATTCCTAATCATTCTTGTTTTGCTTGTAGCCTTTGGAGGAAGCATCTATATATACAATAGCTATTTCCGACAAGCTGCCCTCACCGTTTGGTCATTTGTGCCTTCCGATGCTGTGATGGTTTTCGAATCGAACAATCCAATGTCTCAATGGGAAGAGAGCAAGGAGAAGAAAATATGGAAAAACCTAAGTAGTCTGCCCATTCTTAACAAAATAGACCAGCGAATAAGGGTTCTGGATTCTATTTCTGGGAAAAATGGGTCTCTACAATCATTTTTTGAGAAAAATGAGGTACTGGTTTCATTTCATGTCATTACCAGCAATTCTATGGACATGCTTTTCACTTTAGAAGTGAACAACCTGAGTGAGCATGAATTGTTGTCCAAAGCAATAGATCACTATTCGAAAACTGAAAATCTTACTCAGCGGACTAGGAAATATTTGGGATATACCATTACAGAACTTGATTTTGATGGAGGTAGTTTTGCTTATGTATTCTATAAAAATTATTTCGTTGGCAGTTTCACTCCATTTTTAGTAGAAGATGCCATTAGGGTAATTGAAGACAGGGAGATCTTATCTTTTCAAGAGCAGCATGCTGCTATTTTTGGGATCACAAAATTGCAGCAGGATCAGGGTAATATTTTTCTGAACACATCACGATTAAGTCAAATTACTGGAGTTTTTACCGACCCGCTCAAAGGAGACCTTTCTGCGTTATCTTCTCTCACAGACATTTCCTTTTTGGACTTGTCTATCGGTGAAGACAACATCATGATGACTGGTTTTTCATTGAATAATCCTTTGAAGGGAAATTACCTTGATGTGTTCAATGATGTGGTGAGCAGTGAGTTTGATATGCCGCAAGTCACTCCTGACAACACTGCTGCTTTGATACATTTTTCTTTTGACAACACTGAGAAGTGGTATGTTGGATTAAAGAATTATTGGAGAAAGACCAATCCAGCTCTTTTGACTAGGTTAGAAGAAATTGAAAATAAGTATCAAGTTGAGACATCTGATTTATACAATTTTTTGGACAAAGAATTGGGATTGATAATATTAGAATCAATCAACCCTAACAGTCCTGATATGATCACATGTCTTAAAATTTCGAACCAAAAGGCTGCACTTTCTTTTTTCGAAACATTCTCTTTGGCTACACGCAATGAGAGTGATCCCTATAATGAATCCTGGTCTGATATTCCTCTGCACCATATCGATATTGATGAATTTCCAGCTCAATTATTCGGGCCGGTATTCTCAGGTTTTTCCACTACCTTTTATTGCCAAATAGATGAATATCTGTTTTTGGGAAATAGTGAACAAGTATTAAAGCAGCTTATTGATCAGGTAAATTCAGAAGAAATGTGGAGGAAATCAATCAAAGTGAATAACTTCTTAGATATCGCCAATAAGGAAGCCAATGTGAGTCTGCTCGTGCATACATCTGGCGCATGGAACATGCTTGCCAATCGACTCAATGACAAATGGAGTGAGTTTTTCAATGAGCATTCTTTGACGCTGAAGCAAATAGAATATGGTGCATTTCAGTTTAGCAATATTGACGGGAAGTATTACACCAACATTGCGTTGCAACATCCCGGAAGCATCATAGAGAAGGTGGAAGCTTCTGATTTTGAGGTAATAGCTGAGCAAAGCTTTACCGATAAACTGACCACAAAGCCATTTATAGTCAAAAATCATAATAATGGCACATTGGAGGTGTTGGTGGCCGATTCATTAAACAATTTATTTCTGGTTTCTTCTGATATAGATACCCTTTGGAGAAAAAGCTTAGATGAAAAAATTGTAAGCCCTGTTTATCAGGTGGATTACTACAAAAACAGGAAATTACAATACCTCTTTGCCACTAGCAACTTGGTTTATATTTTGGATAGAAATGGAGAGACGCTTCCCGGATATCCATTTGCATTGCCTGATAAGAAAAACATAGAATTTCTGAGTTTGATCGATTATGACAACTCAAGAAAATATAGAATAATGGTAGCTACCGTTGATGGCAATTACTATTTGTTTGACCAAGGAGGCGTGAATCTCGAAGGATGGAAACCAAAATCTCTTGAAGGAAAGCCGGTGATTCACCCGTTTCACATGAGAATCAGGTCCAGAGATTACATTGTATTTATGCATCGCAATGGCCTGGTTTACATCTTGAACAGGAGAGGAGAACCGGTTTCGGGTTTCCCTATGGATTTGAAAGGGAATGTTGAGAATCAGTTTTTTATAAAAAAAGGAGGTAATATCTCAACCACAACCTTTACTACAGTGACCAATGATGGAGAAGTTGTAGAGTTCAATTTGGAAGGAAAGTTTCTGAAGAGAGAGCAATTGTATAAGACCACACCAAATGATAAGTTTTTACTGGTGACGTCTTCACCAAACAACAGGTCATACATAGTCCTTCGTTCCGATGATGAAAAAGTGACTGTTATAGATTCCAAGGGAAAAGAATTGTTTAATCATAATTTCAAAACGACTTCACTGAGTGCCAAATATTATAATTTCAGCCCAGACAATGAGGTAATTGTGATTACCGATATTAACAAGGAATATACTTATCTGTACAACAAAGAAGGCAGGGTGTTGCATTCATTGCCACTTGAAACTGGAGACGAGATAGCCATGTTGTATTTTGAGACTTTGGGTATATACAAGCTGTATAAAACCAATAACAACAAGCTATCTGTCATTTCATTGAAAAGATAACATCTATTAATCCCCCGACTATTCTTACAATAAATTCCAGGAGGGTAAATATTTATTTTGAAATAAAAGCGATACTTTTAATCCTGTAACAACTAAATTTTTATGAAAAATTATACACTCCTTTTTGCTGTGGTCTTGATATTGAGCTCATGTGCAAAAAAAAATAGTGATCAGTCGGATCAGTTAAGTGAAGAAGTAGAGGTATATGAGAATTATCCCGCCGAGGGTTTTGATGTTGAAGGGTCAGATCCACTAGCGATTGTGCTCGCAGACAA
>CAXBNB010000335.1:0-5309 GCA_963976505.1 uncultured Reichenbachiellaceae bacterium | reverse complement strand
CAAGGACCCTCTGATTAACAGTCAGATGCTCTAACCAACTGAGCTAAGAAGGAATTTATTGTCATCTCAAGCTGCTCTTGAAATTGGAATGCAATATTAGCTGCTATTATTTATAGTGCAAAACAAAATTTGGATATTTTTTCTCTAAACCAATAAAAAAATTAAACCCCACAAATCTCACTTTGTTTTAATGAGAAAATTTACAATTCTCACCCAAATCAAGCCACATTGTCACCTTAACTTTTATTTATTACTCACATCAAGCCACATTGTCATTAAAAATTTACAAAAACTGAGCTGGCATCATATTTACTAATAATCTCATCGTAATTAAATGTTAAACTTAAATTTTTAAAATCATGTCACTTATAAAGTATAATCCCACAGAATTAAGACCTGTAACTATCAACAATCTATTTGATCGTTTTTTTAATGACAATTTTACAACACCAGAAAAAAACGGAGGTCACTCTTTCGTTCCTCAAGTGGATGTAGCAGAAACAGACAAAGCCTTCGAGCTCGATTTTGTAGTTCCGGGTGTTGAGAAGTCTGGTTTTAATATTGATCTGCAAGACGGGAAGCTAACCGTCAGCGGAGAAAGAAAAGTTGAGAATGAAAAAAATGAGAAAAACTTTCATTCAAGAGAAAGCTTTTTCGGATCCTTTACAAGGTCGTTCTACCTTCCTGACAATGTCAATGAAGAAAAAGTAGAAGCGAATTATAAGGATGGAATTCTCAGCATCGTTATACCTAAAGATGAGAAGAAGGTGGTTAAAAAAACCATAATTGTGAAGTAAGGTGAATTAGGTCAGTTTAAAAAAGTCCGCAGTTGCGGACTTTTTTGTTAAATATTGTTAAGGAAAACATCATTACTGATTTGTTATCGTTTCCTTCGTAAATGCGTATAATAATTGAATCAACTGAAAATTAAATATCATGGATAAAAGACAATTTTTATTTGGACTATTATTCGCTTCATTATTTGGAGGAATAATTGCACTAGGAGGATATAAATTAATGGAGCCAGATAAACCTGGAAATCCAACAGCTATTGACAACCAGAATATCAGGTATTCTAGTTTTTCGATGGACACATCAGAGGTTGTCATTCCACAAGGATTAAATTTCGTATTTGCATCCAAAATAGTGACTCCTGCTGTAGTACATATCCGAACAATGTACGCAGCTCAATCAGTAAACCGAGGAGGTGCTCAAGGCCCATTCGATGAATTATTTAAAGATTATTTTGATGGACAAAGCCCGCAAGGAAGGCAATCCGCCGGATCTGGATCAGGTGTCATTATATCTGAAGATGGCTATATCATTACCAACAACCATGTGGTGGATAAGGCAGATGAAATAGAAGTGGTCTTAAATGACAACCAGTCCTATAAGGGAAAAGTAATAGGAACAGATTCACAAACCGATATTGCGTTAGTTAAAATTGAAGCCAACAATCTCCCAACAATAAAAATGGGAAACTCAGACAAAATCCAAATTGGGGAATGGGTGTTGGCAGTAGGAAGTCCTTTTGGAGACAACTTCAGATCTACGGTAACTGCAGGTATTGTGAGCGCCAAAGGCAGAAACATCAACATTATTAGAGATAAAAATAATTTACAGATCGAATCATTTATACAAACCGACGCTGTAGTAAATCCTGGTAACTCTGGAGGTCCATTAGTTAATGTAAGGGGGGAATTGGTTGGCATCAACACCGCCATTGCTACACCTACCGGAACCTATGCAGGTTATTCCTTTGCAGTCCCAGCTACATTGGTTAAAAAAGTGATCGCTGATCTCAAAGAGTTTGGCGTAGTGCAAAGGGCATTGCTTGGTATCAATATTAGGGATGTTGATTCAAAACTAAATGAAGAAGAAGACCTGGGAGTACTGGAAGGGGTATATGTAATAGCAGTACAAGAAGATAGAGCAGCAGATGATGCAGGTATTGAGAAAGGTGATGTCATCATCTCCGTGGATGATCAAAAAGTGACTAAAACTGCAGAACTCCAAGAAAAAGTAGCGCTACATCGCCCTGGCGATAAAATAAAAGTGCAACTCATTCGAGGTGGCAAAGAAAAAACCGTCTACGCAGTATTGAAAAATACTTTAGGCACCACTAATACTGTTGCCTCAAGCAACAATTTTGTAATAGCAGGAGCCTCATTCGAAGATGTATCTAAAAAAGACAAGGAAAACCTAAAGCTTGAAGGAGGCGTCAAAATAGCTAAGTTGGAAAAAGGAAAATGGAAAGATGCCGGCTTAAAAGAAGGATTTATTATTACGGGCATTGACAAACGCAAAATCAATAATGTTGAAGACTTATCGAGCTTACTGACGCGTACTGCTCCAGGAGATGGAATATTGATAGAAGGAATCTATCCCAATGGAGAAAAAGCATACTATGGAATTGGTTGGTAAATAAAACACCAAAGAAAGTCATACATTTCAAATTTCATTTTAGTAAAAAGTCCGCTTGTTGCGGACTTTTTTTTATGTTAAAAAATTATCAATTGATCGCACAAACCTTAGATTTGTCCAAACTAAAACAGCAGCACAAATGAAAGACATTTTTGGAATCGAATCGACCCTTAAAAATCTTGGCATAAAAGAAAACAATACCGGCACTTCCACGGGTGCCTATTGGGTCAAATCTGGTGTTAGTGAAATAGTTTCTGTATCGCCTGTAGATGGAAAGCTAATCGCTAGAGTTGACGTTGCGACCAAAGACAGCTATGATCATGTGGTGCAAAGTGCCCAAATCGCTTTCAGAGAATGGCGTGTCATTCCCGCTCCGAAAAGAGGTGAGGTTGTCCGTCAATTTGGAGATGAACTAAGGAAGAATAAAGAAGACTTGGGAAAACTCGTGTCCTACGAAATGGGGAAATCATATCAAGAGGGCTTAGGAGAAGTACAGGAGATGATAGATATATGTGATTTTGCCGTTGGCCTTTCGCGCCAACTTTATGGGCTAAGTATGCATTCTGAAAGACCTGGTCATAGAATGTACGAGCAGTATCACCCATTAGGAATAGTCGGTATCATTTCTGCTTTTAATTTCCCTGTAGCTGTCTGGGCATGGAATGCCGCATTGGCTTGGGTTTGTGGTGATGTATGTATTTGGAAGCCATCTGAAAAGACACCTCTTACAGCAATAGCCTGTCAAAATATCGTGTCAAAAGTATTTGAAAAAAATGGTGTGCCTGAAGGTGTCAGTAACCTTGTGGTAGGTGATGCAGAAATTGGACAGTTGATTTCCAATGACAAAAGAATCCCACTAGTCTCTGCCACAGGCTCAACCAGAATGGGTAAAGCAGTTGGAGAAGCAGTTGGCAGAAGGCTTGGGCGTTCACTTTTAGAGCTTGGAGGAAACAATGCCATTATCATTACGAAGGAAGCCGATTTAGACATCTCTTTGGTAGGCGCAGTATTTGGAGCTGTCGGTACAGCTGGTCAGCGTTGTACTTCAACAAGACGTCTGATTATTCACGAAGAAATATTCGAAGAAGTAAAAAATAAACTCGTAAGTGCTTACAATCAGCTTAAGATTGGAAATCCATTAGATGAAAACAACCATGTAGGCCCTCTAATTGATCAGCAGGCAATAGCCCTTTATAATGAAACACTAGAAAAGCTGGCAGTTCAAGGCGGCAAACAAATAGTAGCAGGTGGAATACTAAAAGGTGATGACTATGAATCCGGTTGTTATGTGAAACCTGCCATCTTTGAAGTAGAAAATCATTTTGAAATTGTGCAACACGAAACCTTCGCTCCAATACTCTATTTAATCAAATACTCTGATTTGGAAGAAGCGATTGACATCCAAAATGATGTTCCTCAAGGGCTTTCTTCTGCCATCATGACCAAAGACATGCGAGAATCGGAGTTATTTCTATCTCATGCTGGTTCCGACTGTGGCATAGCTAATGTGAACATAGGCACTTCAGGTGCAGAAATAGGTGGCGCATTTGGTGGAGAAAAAGAAACTGGAGGAGGTCGAGAATCAGGATCTGATGCCTGGAAAGTATATATGCGAAGACAAACCAATACCATAAATTATTCTACGAGCCTTCCGTTGGCGCAAGGCATAAAATTTGATTTGGATTAACAATATTTATTACTCAGACAATACATAACATCTTTAATGCTGTTGTCATTCTTTAAAAAAATAAGTCATGCTAAAAAGACCAAGAAGAAATAGGAAATCGGCTGTGATTCGGGAAATGCTTGAAGAAACAAAATTGTCAACAAGCGATTTTATGTTTCCTCTCTTTTTATTGGAAGGCCAAAAGAAAAAGTCCGAGGTGAACTCAATGCCCGGAATATTCAGGTATTCAAGTGATTTAATGTTGAAAGAGATAGATGAGTGCATGAACCTGGGCATTCGTTCTTTTGACATTTTTCCTGTGGTAGAAGAAAAACACAAGGACAAGACCGCTACAAAAAGTTATGATCCAGATTTTTTTTACAACGAATCCCTAGCGCTTATAAAGGAGGAGTTTCCAGAAGCGTGCATTATGACAGATGTAGCCATGGATCCATACAGCAGCGATGGTCATGACGGACTGGTTGATGAAGATGGCAATATTTTAAATGACGAAACGCTTGAGATCTTGGGTTCTATGGCACTGACTCAAGCTGAAATGGGCGTAGATATCATTGGTCCTTCTGACATGATGGATGGCAGGGTAGAATACATCAGAGACCTGTTGGATGAAAATGGTTTTGAAAATACTTCCATTATGTCCTATACCGCCAAATATGCCAGTGCTTTCTATGGCCCTTTTAGGGATGCACTTGATTCCGCTCCAAAATTTGGTGATAAGAAAACATACCAAATGAATCCTGCTAACCAACGAGAGGCAATTATTGAAGCCGATTTAGATGAAGAAGAAGGTGCAGATTTTTTAATGGTAAAGCCTGCTTTGGCTTATTTGGACATCATTAAATTATTAAAAGACAATTATGACCTCCCTATAGCAGCTTACAATGTATCCGGAGAATACTCTATGGTAAAGGCTGCAGGAAAAATGGGATGGCTGGATGCTGACAAAGTTATGATGGAATCTCTATTGAGTATTAAGAGAGCTGGTGCCAAAGTAATCCTCACTTATTTTGCCAAAGGAGCTGCACAATACCTAAAAAAATAAAAAACATCCCGATATCAATCGGGATGTTCACAAATTTTATTCACAACCTGTCTCCATAGCAAATTAGACCCTGTGCGTTGGCTAGAATTGACTCTTACCGAACTTTATAGTACAAAGCTAAATTTTTACAGCGTTGGTTTTAGAATTATTCGATAA
>CAXBNB010000334.1:0-5350 GCA_963976505.1 uncultured Reichenbachiellaceae bacterium | reverse complement strand
CCAGGCCATGAATCCTGGTACCAGATCACTGAAATCACCTGTGTAAGCAGCATGTCTTGGATCCACACGTTTGTTGATGTAATCTATAGCGCGATCGTACTCTCCTTTGTGATTGTATATTTTCGATTTCAATCGATAAAACTGCGCCGAATGTGCTCCATATTTTTCTGCAAGTGTACTGTAGTAAAATGCACTATCTAGGTTACTTGCGTGCAAAGAGTAATCTGCTGCCAATTCTAGAATAGTCGGATTTAGACTGTCTTTTGAAAGTGCCGTTTTCAAAAAAAAGAAAGAGCCCGTTGGCCAATTATCAGCTTTCAAACTTCTCCCTTTAAGGATAGATAGGTTTACGTTTCCTAAGTGAGATTGTATGTTTTCCTGGATGTAGGACTTAACAACATGATCTTGAAGTGAAATTTCATTATGAGCACTTGGAATGGCATGATTGGAAAACCTACTCTCACACGAGATCAAGCTAAGAACCAATAAAGGAAAAGTATATAACAAGCGGAGGTTCACGAATTCTATTTTTGCAATGATGTCAGCAAAAGTAAGTTGGCTCAATGAGCCCTGCAATGATTACAGAATTAATTGAAAAAAGGTTTATCTATTTTCCTGTCATAGTATTATCTTGTCAACTAATTTTATTCACATTAACTAATTAGAAGAAATGGAAGTAATCGATAAATACTTGAACACCCTTATTCCCTTGGCTTTGGAGTATGGTCAAAAATTAATTGTAATCATCATAATCATACTCATTGGCTTGTGGGTTATAAAAATATTGATGAAAGGCCTGACAAAAGCAATGACCAAAAATGAATTTAACCCATCACTTTCACTTTTTCTTAAAAGTCTAATCAGTACAATTCTTAAAGCCATGTTGTTCATTACCGCAGCAGGAATGATGGGTATTGAGATGACTTCATTCATCGCTATACTTGGTGCAGCGGGTCTTGCTGTTGGTATGGCATTGTCCGGCACACTTCAAAATTTTGCTGGTGGTGTCATGATCTTATTGTTCAAACCTTTCAAAGTAGGTGATGTAATAGATGCACAGGGCTATGTAGGCTCTGTAAACCAAATTCAAATTTTCAACACCATTCTAAAGACACCTGACAACAAAACGATCATCATACCAAATGGTGGATTATCAACTGGATCGATGACAAACTACAGTACAGAAGCCCGAAGAAGGGTTGACTGGACTGTTGGAATTGCCTATGGTGACGACATGGACAAAGCTAAAACCGTTATAAGAAACCTATTGAACGAAGACAAAAGAATACTCCAAGATCCTGAGCCATTTATAGCTGTATCAGCACTGGCTGATAGCTCAGTGAATTTTACAGTAAGGGCTTGGGTAGAAGCTGCAGATTATTGGGCCGTGTTCTTTAATTTCAATGAGAATGTTTACAAAACGTTTGGAAAAGAAGGCCTTAATATACCATTTCCACAAATGGATGTGCATGTTCATAACACATAATTTTAGAGATAAAAAAATTCTAAATGATTGAAAACAAACCTTACTGAAAGGTTGTTTATTCATTTTTTCATAAAATACCCCTACAATTACTACATAATAACTTCCAATATTTGGAAGTTATTTTTTTTTAAAGTAATATTCAAAATGATTTAATTCAACATACCCCAATAGCTATGGAGAAGGGAATTGGTCAACTACGGAAACTATCAGTGGACTAATTCTTGAAATGTTAAATTCTATTTATTGGAAAATCACAACAATCTAGATTAGAAAGCTATACGGGCTTTTATGATCTAAAAGAGTATTGCTTTCAAATAAGCAGCTGGGATAAGTATGCATTTTTGTGAGCCAAAATTTTGTATAAAAGAATATATCATTAAAATGGATTTACTGCGGAAATACAAAAACATATACGACACAAACATCATTCTAATGTATAAGGGTGATGTGACTTTTGATCTTATTACTTCTATTATAGAAACACTGGAAGAAAGAGTGGGCGAATTAGAGACAGATAGAATAATTAAGAAAAAATTCTATGGCACAGCCACCGAATGCATTCAAAATCTATTCCATCACATGGACGAAGTATCAGATGATAACAACCAAATCAGTTCATACGATTCAAAGTCAGGGCTGGTATTGGTAACTGCTCGTGAAAAGTTCTTCAACATCATGACAGGAAATTTCATCCCAAATGAAAAGATCAATGATATCAAATCAAAACTAGATGAAATCAATACACTTGAAAAAGAAGAATTAAAAAAGCGATACAAAGAAATATTATACACTGGAGAGTTTTCGAATAAAGGAACAGCCGGATTGGGATTCGTGGAAATAGCCAGAAAAACAGGCCAAAAATTATCTTATGAATTTCAAAAAATAAATGATGACTTTTCATACTTCACATTTCAAATAAGGGTAATGAGAGCACTCAAAGAAGAACAAGTAGTCGCAAATTAGATGAAAGAACTTTACCACGAAGAACAGAAAATACTATTTGATTTTACCAATAAGGTAAAAGACAAAAAACTGTATTTAAAAGACGCTACAGATTTCACCTGCAATTACAGCGACCTGTTAGAACAAAGTAAAGTGATCACCAAAATTAGCGACAGACTACAAAAAAAATTAGATCTCGCCAATCAAAAAATTAAAAGTCAAAACCACGAAATACAGAAAAAAAACACACAACTCGAAACCACAGTTAAAGAATTGATTCACATGACCGTAGGTAAAAAAGCCTTTCGTATCATGTTTATGGTGGCAATAGTGCTTTTCATATCTGAAGAATACTATTTGGAACCAGTAATAGAACGTCATGTAGAAATACCATTTCTAAGTATTGGCATAAAAATATTCATAGCCATATTTCTAAGAATCTTTGAGGGTTGGCTAGAGGGGCATTTCCTCCATATCAAAATGAGTGAAATACTGGGTCATGAAGAATATAGAGAACGGGTAATCAAACCAAAACTGGCGAATTACCGAAATCTGAAAATCATAAAATAACAGTGTACTATATCAATATGAAAACATAATAGAAAAATTAAAAACCACTTAAAGCAACCACGCTATGAAAAAAGATAACCTCATCCGGCTGTATGTATTCAGCCTGTTCTTGGTCATAATTGGGCTAGTAATAGGACAATTTGCCAACCAGGAAGCCGTAAGAACCAATAAAAATGATGCCCATCTGGTAAACCTTGCCCAGATGCAAGTTGCATTGAGTGAGCAGATAGCAAAGGAAGCACTTTCCATGTCAGAAGAATTTGCTACCACTGAAACAAAGTTTAACGGAACAAAAGAACGTCTCAGCAACGCATTAAATAATTTCACCAAGACAAGAGCAACGTTAACCAAGGGAGATCTGAGTACCAGTTTAAATAAAAATGGCAATTCTATTGAAGTAGATAAATTATTGACAAAATCAGAGGTTCAATTCAAAGAAATTGTAGCCTCTACCAAAGAAATCCTTCAACTAAGCTTCAACGATCCCAAAGATGAAAAAAGAGCAGCGCTAGCTCTTGCATTGAATGGCATGTTTTATAATCAAAGAAGGTTTGCTCCTACCTCAAAAGACCTTGCCAATCAATTTGAAAATGAGGCTTCCCTAAACAAAGGTGGGTTTTCCAATGCCGGGTATATTTTAGTGCTCATCATTATCGGAGTACTCCTACTCCAAGCAACATTTGTTTTCAGACCTGCAGTGAATTTGGCCTACAAAAATTTCATGTCAGCCAATGAGGCCTATACAAGACTTAAAAAATCTGAAGAAGAATTAAGAAAAAGTGTAGAGAAACAATTAGAAAACAATGAAAAACTAATTCTGTCTCAAAGAGCTCTTGAACAGAGAAACCAAAAGCTCAGAAACTCAGAGCAGGAAATCTTGAAGAGTTCTAAGAAGCAAATAGAGGTGAATGAAAAACTAATCAAAGTGCAGGATGAATTAAGAAAAGCTTATGACAAAGTCAGGAATTCGGAAGAGCGCATGAGGTCAATTGCCGAAGAGCAATTAGAAGCAACTGAAAAACTGATGATTACAGAGAATAAACTCAAGTCCTCTCTTCAACATGAAACGGAAAGTAAACATGAACTTGAGACGATTCTTCGGAACCTAAAAAACACTCAAAGCCAATTGGTGCAGTCTGAAAAAATGGCATCTCTGGGACAGCTCACAGCAGGTATTGCACATGAGATCAACAACCCCATCAACTTTGTGTACAATGGAATCGACACTCTAAAGGTATCCCTAGACGACCTACTCGACATTATCAATAAATACGATGAAATAGGAAGTAGTGAAGACTACATCCAAGTGATGAATGAAATCAGGGAACTGAAAGAAGAAATTGGTTACGAAGAACTACTTGAAGATGTAAGAGAATTGGTGACGGATATTAAAAAAGGCGCGGTAAGAACAATAGAAATTGTAAAAGGATTGAGGGTATTCTCTAGACTGGATGAAGAAGAAGTGAAACCAGCCAACATCAACGAATCACTTGATGCTACACTTATTCTACTGCGAAACAAGACCAAAAACAAAATCAATGTTAAGAAATTTTACGATGATTCTATTGGTGATATCAACTGCTTTCCGGGACAGCTCAATCAGGTGTTTATGAACATTTTAAATAATGCAATCCAAGCCATTCCAGAGGATAAAAAAGGAGGCGAAGTTCAGATTTACACAGACAATCAGGACCAACATGTCATGATTAAAATCAAAGACAATGGATATGGTATGTCAGAGCAGGTAAAAAGAAGAATATTTGAACCTTTCTTCACCACAAAAGCGGTCGGAATTGGTACTGGACTGGGAATGTCAATCACCTTTGGTATAGTGGAAAAACACGGCGGGAATATCTATGTAAATAGTGAAGAAGGAAAAGGAACTGAATTTTCCATTCTCATTCCGAAAACCCTAGAAATTAAAGAAGAAGAAACAACTTTACCACAATCTCAAAGTGCATGAAAACTGAAACAATGGAACAAGTGCTAACAGCTACAACTTTTGCACCACCTACTAAAGTATTTACAAAGCAATATACCCTGTTATATGTCGATGATGAAGAAAGCAACTTGCGGATATTCCGAATGGCTTTCAAAAGACACTATAATGTATTGACAGCTTCAGGTGGCGATGAGGCCATACAAATGTTGCGTGAAAACGATATACAATGTATTATCACCGATCAGAAAATGCCTGAAATGACCGGTACTGAGCTCTTGGAAAAGGTATTGCCTGAATTTCCTGATGTCATCAGAATGATTTTGACAGGCTTTGCTGATATAGAAGCGATTGTGAAAGCGGTGAACAAATGTGGCATATACAAATACATTACCAAGCCATGGGACAAGGGT
>CAXBNB010000333.1:0-5351 GCA_963976505.1 uncultured Reichenbachiellaceae bacterium | reverse complement strand
TTAATTTTACTCTTTTGTCATTGATCACATAGTTGAAATGAGCAGCAAAACTCAGCCCTTCAAGAACTTCTTCTAAAGACTCGTTAGCATACTTTACATTTATACCATGCTCTCCTATTTTTCCTTGTACTTCTATATCAACTCCGTACCATTGTTCGATATCATCTATCACTTCCATAAAGTCATTGGCTCTAAGTACAAGCACACCATTCTTCCAGCCCACCTCTTCGTCAAAATCGAATTTTGTTTTCCCCACCTTCTCATCTACTATTGCCATGTCACCAGGCGTTAACACGACCTTTTCCTGACCTTGCTCAACTGACACCTTACCTGTTACCACCGCTACTTTTACCTCATCGTTTTTCTTAGCATTTACATTAAAAGAGGTACCCAATACTGTAGTGTTGACTCCTCTAGCTTTTACTATAAACGGTCTGTATTCGTCTCTTTTTACTTCGAAAAATGCTTCTCCCTGCAATTCAACTACCCGCTGATCCGCCAAGATAAGATTCTGAGAATAAGTAATCGTTGATGAAGAATTGAGTCTCACCATTGTACCATCAGGCAATCTTACTGTAAGATTTTCTCCACGTTTGGTTCGCTTCACTACAGTAGAAACTACCTCTTCATTTTTCACTTCTTGGTCTAGATATGAGAGCAGCACAAATGAGGAAGCAACCATGATAAGAATGGCTGCCGCTATTTTTAATGGGGTAATAAATATTGATTTTGTTGGTACTTCTTCAACTGTAGCATCTAAATTTTGCCAGATTTTATTTAAATCTGTATTGATTAAAGTTTTAGTATTATCTAAAAGGGCAGCTGACTGATCTAAATAGGAAATGATTTCCTCATCATTCATTTCCAATAACCTTTCCACTTCTCTTTTTTCCAACTCAGTACATTGGCCATTCAGGTATTTTTCAATTATTAATTTTTTATTCTTTTCCATATCAAAATAGAAGCATGTATAGACTTCTATTATTAGATACTTGAAAACCGATGGCTTACCTAACCTCGTCTAGAAAAAAAGTTTGGAAATAAATTAATTTACTCGTCCGAGTTCATGATATCTCGAAGGGTGCTTGAGGCCAATCTCATTTGTTTTTCGACCATGGTTTCGGAGATATTCAATTTTGAGGCTATTTGCTTATTGGTCAAGTTGGTGTGTATTTTCAAAATAAATACTTCCCTTCTTTTTGGAGGCAATTGAGCAATAGCTGCATCGAATTGCCGAGCGGCTTCTTCAAAATAAAAATTGTTGTTTTCAGCGAGCTTCTGTAGAAGAATAAGTTCATCATTTTCTGTCTCAATCCTTTTAGATCTCCCTTTGAGTACATCAATAGATAAGTTTCTAGCAATAACAATGATATACCCCAAAAAGTTGCTATCAGTATCTATCCCCGATCTAAACTTCCATAGTTTGACAAAGGTATCTTGTACAACTTCTTCAGCATCTTCTTTGTTTGAAGGGATTCGGTAAGCCAAATTGAATAATCGTACTGAATGAGAATCATACAATGATTTTAAGGCCTTCTTTTTCCCTCTTTTTAAATCACGTGCAAGTTTTTGCTCTGAATTATTCACGGCGCAAATGGATTGTCTGAACTTTTGCTACAACCAAGATTTTGAATATAGCTACAAGAACCTCGTTGTAACCTATTCAATATTTTGGATATAAAAAGAAAATTTAAAATAAAATGAATGGTTTTCAGTTTGTATAACTCCAAATTTTCTAAAACAAATCATGCTTTTGGATATTACGAAAGAGTAATAAATAAATAAAATAGTACCCTCCAAGTGAATTATTTAGTGGCTCATTTGATAGACAAATCAATTATAATGTTTTGAGTAGCCACTTCATGGTTTCAATAAAAAAGAATCAATTTATCTTACTCTGAGGCTTATTCACCCTGATAAGCAAAACGCTCTTTACCAATCTTAATAACAGATTCGACATTCTTGATAACGGCAGTACCACCGGCTCCAGTAGTAGATACTGCTCCGGTTAGGTTTCCGAAATCTTGGCATTCCAGATAAGGTTTTCCTTGCACCAAATGGTGAATAAATCCAGCATCAAAACTATCCCCTGCTCCGATAGCATCTACTACTTGATCATTGAGGTATGCATCCCTTTGAAAAAATTCACCTTCATGATACATTAATGACCCTTTGTTGCCTTGCTTCACCACTATACAATTGAGCACGTTCTTCAAAGACAAAACAGCTTGTTCCACATCTTCTATTCCTGTAAGTAAATGTAGTTCAGTTTCATTGGGCATAAAAACATCGACATTCCGCAACAATTTTTCTAAATCAAGATCCCAGTTTTCAGAGGGGTCAAATTGAGGATCCAAAGAGGTAGTCATCCCTGCTTTTTTTGCTCTGGCAAACAACTCTACCACATCTTTCTTCAATTTGGGTTGTAAAAAAATGGATGCGACATGCATGTGTTTGGCTATTGCCAAATGGCTGTCCTGTACATCTTCCAAGGACAAATGAGCCATAGCTCCCTGATAGGTAACCATTGCCCTCTCTTCATCATAGCTCAGAGCCACTGTCGCTCCCGTTCCGTGGAGGTCCGATTGGATAATATGATCGGTATTGATGTCATTGGCCTGGAACATATCAATAATATAATGGCCATTGGTATCATTTCCCAGCATGCCCAAAAAAGCAACTTTTGACCCCAAACTGCTGGCATTATAAGCAAAATTAGTAGCTGACCCTCCAATGGTAGTTTCCATCTCTTCGCATAAAATCTCTTTTCCCACTACAGGTGCTGACTCTATTTTATTGAGGATAATATCTACGTTTAAATCTCCTATTGTTAAAATATCGAATTCCTTCATCAATTGTCTTTATAAATTCTTACTCCTTCAACCACACGAGAAATGACCCCATTGTCAGAAGGTAGGTCTGGATTCAAAGTTAGTTCGATTGATTTATAATAGCCAATAATCTGAGCAGGCAATACACTTATGATTGGCATAAAATCTTCGTCCAGTTCTTTTACATTTCTACTTGAAAACAATATATCCAAATCAACATGATAAGATTCTTGCTTAGACTCAGCCACACCTATTGAAAACTTAAACTGGTCATTTTCTTTTACCTGCCTAACCAGATCCAATTCATATTTGCTTGCGTAGGAATTGTTTGAAAACAAATAAACAACCAATGTACCTGCAGTCAACATAGCCTTTGGTCCATGTCGAAATCCAAGAAAGGAATCGTGTTTGCAAAGTACAGTCCCATTTGTCAATTCTTGTACTTTTAGTTGTGACTCTCTGGCTACTCCCAATTGTGAACCGGCACCTAAAAACACCATGCGGTCAAAATTCATTGTCGATACTTCCTGAAGTTTCTCAGTATAATTCTCCAATACATTGTTGCCATATTGCATGAGCAATTCTACTTGCTGTTTTAGATCCGTCAATTCTTGAAAACGAGATATTAAAACTCCAACTAAAACCATAGAACTAAAACTTGCTGTCATAGCCAGACTCTTGTCATTCGCTAAATCCGGCAAAGCAAAAACCAAAAACTTTTCATTTTGTTGCTTGAAACATGCAAGTTTTCCTTCCCGACTGCAAGTGATGACCAGATGATAAACCTCGTCACAAATTTCATCAGCCAATTCAACAGCAGCCAAGCTCTCCGGGCTTTCACCGGATCTTGCAAATGAAATCATAAGTAACGGTATGCTCTTTTGAAGATGCAACTGCGGATGAGAAACTATATCTGTTGTAGCTATAGCCCTAGTTGGAATATTGCAGTTCTTTTGAAAAACGCCTTCAAGTACTTGCCCTATGTAGGCAGAACTGCCTGCACCAGTAAGTACGATGTGCAATTGATCAATGGAAAATACCTTGTTTATGAATTCAGACATTCTACTTCTCTGCGCCATCAGTTTCAGATAGGTCTCATGCCATATCAATGGTTGGTGAGATATTTCTTCCGATGTATATAGGTCTATTCTTCCGCTTTTCTCTAATCTTTGATTCAAATAATTCACCTACTTCAACTTAATTTCACAAACTTTTCTTTTCAAAGATAGCGCCCACAGAGAATGTTTGCAAAAGTATTTGTAAGACAAAATGATTACATTTGAAATGTTATGAAAGGACGAATGACCGAGATCAGTTAATTTAATTATCAATAATCAGGGGCACCAACTACCCTCAAATTAAAAATCATTTATACCTTAGCGTGCCCAAGGCATCAATTTTAGTGAACTATGAACTACGACAAACAAAAAATGAAATCGACAGTTAGAAGGAGAACTGTAATTTTAGAAAAGTTAGAGGCTGACAATCAGGTCAATGTCAGTCAACTCAGTGAAGAGTTTGGAGTAAGTGAAGTAACAGTAAGAAACGACTTGGCTCAATTAGAGCTTAAAAACCTACTGATTCGTGCCCGTGGTGGTGCCATCAAGATCAGCAGAGTGGGCATGGACCACCATCTTTCTGAAAAGAATAAAATTAACATTAAGGAGAAACGTAAGATAGGAAAAGCTGCTGCACAACTGGTAAGCAACAACGATACGATCATTATTGATTCAGGATCAACAACAGCAGAACTGGCTCATAACCTAGAAAACGTTACCAACCTCAATGTGATTACCAATGCGTTGAATATTGCCAGCCAATTGTCTAGTCAAAAAAGCATCAATGTGATTGTACCGGGTGGTTTTCTCAGACCAGAATCATTGTCGCTGGTAGGTGCTCCTGCGGAGAACACCTTTCAAAACTACTATTGCGACAAGTTATTTTTGGGTGTTGATGGCCTTGATATCGAACATGGACTTTCCACTCCAAATATCGAGGAAGCACACTTAAATCAAAAGATGATCAACATTTCCAAACAAGTGATCCTATTGGCTGACTCAAGTAAGTTCAACAAAAGAAGTCTTGCATTCATTTGTCCGATGAATAAAGTTGACATTTTAGTGACTGACTCTGGCATTACCAAAGAATTCAAGAAACAACTTGAAAACATAGGCATAACCGTAATGATCGCCTAATTAGATTTTCCATTTCGTAAAAGTCAACCGATAAACCACAATTTATCAAATACCCCAGTTAAAAACATTTTCAAAAAAAGTGGGTGCAGGTTTCTATTATTTATAAATTGGAAAACAACCTCAAAGTCCTTTCAGGACAAGAGGTGTTTAACTTTTCAATTCTGAAAAAAACTAAGACGCCTTTTCAGAATTTTATCTTAGAAAATGAACCAACTATACAATCTCAAATATTTTCTTTCTGGAGTAAGCTTTGTGCTTTTGATAATTGCCAATGGATGCAAGCAAAGAACAAATGATTCAATCTCCATCAACTCTATTCCGGAAA
>CAXBNB010000332.1:0-5369 GCA_963976505.1 uncultured Reichenbachiellaceae bacterium | reverse complement strand
TTGCACTGATCAATTGGTTATTGACAGTTCCCTTTGGAAAATATTCAGTCCAATCCAAACCCTCAGGGCTTTTGATAATCAAAGGTATTTTTAAACCTGAATCGTATAGGAAACTCTTACCACGGGTAAAGGGTCGACCATGATCGCTGAAAAAACATACAATGGTATTATCAGACCAACCCCTGATTTTTAGCTCTCTCAAAATGCTTTCTACTTGCTTATCCAACAGTTGCAATGATTCCAAATACGCTCCCCAGTCCTTTCTTGCCACCTCATTATCTGGGTAATAGGGAGGCATGGTAACTTTACTGGGGTCAATTGGATTGCTCTCATCCTTTTCAAATGGCCTATGTGTTAGACGTAGGTTCACAACAGCAAAAAATGGTTGATCAGTCGCTATTTGATCCCAAGATTGATAATCATAAGCTGCCATATCAGATTTGTAAGACCAATCAGTCTTTCCAGTTCCTAACTCATCTTTTATATTCAGGGTTTGGTATCCATTCTGTCGAAACAGTTCATTGATTGGTAATACATTTTCCTGTAATGAATTTTTCAATTCATCTGGATACCTCATGTGATATGCATTGATAGCCGTCTGGTACATTCCTGTTGACAATGCGGTTCGACTTGGAGTACATATAGGGGCTGTCGTAAAAACATTGGTAAATCGCACACCATTTTGAGCCAAGTTGTCCAGTGTGGGTGTTTTCACAAGTGTATTTCCATAACAGCCCAAATCTTGGGAAAGATCTTCAGCCACAATCCAGAGAATATTTGGTTTTATAACCTTTTTCGGACTATTGCAATGACACAGACCTAAAGCAAATATGACTGCAATGAATGTACTTTTCATTGGGTGAAACCTATTCAAATCAATTGTTAATTGAGTTTCAACTCCCTTACTTTTATTTAGCATCATGTGTTAACAGCAGTAGATAATTGTATTATTTTAGTTTGATGGCAGGATAATTTGTGATCTATAAAAAACCGGCTGACTATATTAGTCAACCGGTTTAAATATTTTATAAAATCAATACCCTCCAGAGTTTTGATCTATATCAGCACCTAGTCCAGCATAAGTGTCCACTTCTGATTGTGGAATAGGTAATAAATAATCCCTTGGATTTGAAAAAGTCCTGTTCTGAGCATTTGGAAAACGTTGGTCAGTATTCAAATCATATTGACTCTCAATACCTAGGTAAGAAACAAAACAGTCATCATCAATTTGGGGAATTAGAGTGGCATTTGCCTCATCTAAAATCCTTCCATAGAGGGTAGCTGGCATCACCTTTTCAGCGATCTTCCAACGACGTATGTCAAACAAGCGAAGGCCTTCATTGGCAAATTCCACTTTACGTTCGCGACGAATCACTTTTCTCAACTCAGCCTGATTGGTAGTGGTGATAGCAGGGTAATTACCGGTATCTGTTACATCTACACCATAGGCGCGAGCGCGTACACGATTGATGGCTGTCAATACTGTAGCATCAATGCTGTTTTGCTCAATCTTTGCTTCTGCATAATTCAATAACACTTCTGAAAATCTCATCAATGTGAAATTTTGATCACTGAATGTCTGACTAATCAATTGTGCTTCTTCGTCAGTATATTTTTTCCACAAATAACCACAAAATGCAGCCGGCCAAATAACAACTCTTGAGTCTTTGTTTGATCCTCCATTTGAGCCATCAGCTAGCTGTACAGTCAAACTATCCGGGTGACTTTCAAAAATCAAACCAGCCCACTCACTTTGAGGGGTTATTATAGATGCCTTCAGTCTTGGGTCTCTATTCTCAAACGGCTTTTGAGGATCGTAAATAGCAGATTCATCAATTGGAAGACCATCAGTGGCTTCATAGCTATCAATCATGGATTGAGTAGGTACAACTGTACTGTATCCACTTTTATTTCTTGAACCCTGCGCCCTAGGAAATTGCGTAGTAGCAAATCCTTCCATAAAAGGCATCACAAACATTATTTCTGAAGAGCTCTCACCTTTCTTTGTAAACAATTCTTCATAGTCAGAATGTAAGCCAAAATTCTTATTATCTATTACAATTTTTGCCGATGCAGCTGCTTCTGCAAATAGACCGTTATACAAAGCAATTCTTGCCCTCAGACCCAACGCATAGCCACTTGTAATCCTTCCTTGATCTGATTGAGTAGGTGATAACAGACCGGCAGCCATTTCAAGGTCTTCTAACAGACTCCCAGCAATTGTTGCTTTTGATGTCCTAGGGAGCAAAGCCTCTTCTGGACTTTTGGCCAATGATTCTGTAAAAGGCACATCTCCAAACAGCTCTATTAGATAATGGTAGTAATAAGCTCTTAAAACCAAAGCCTGACCCTTTATTTCATTGAAAGCCGCTTCTGAAACTTCATCTTTTGCCCGATCCATATTTACTAACAAGTTATTGGCCCGACCAATTCCTTTGTATAAGTCGGAATATATGTTCTTAAAACCACCTGTAGAAGCACTATGGACCCCAGCTCCTAACTCATCGAATCCAGTAAATCCACCTCTAACTAATCCTATATCGGTTGCAGCATTATCCATAACTGCCGGCATTGGCAAATTATACCCTGAAGTCCAAAGAACAGACCTGTAAACACCCGTCAAAGCCAAGTCAAGTTCTTGCTCATTGGAGAAAAAAGTAGCATCTGTTGGCTGTGTTAGTGAGTTAAGATCCAACACCTCTTTTTCACAAGCACTCAGTGAAAAGAGTGCTATAAGTACTAAATATATTTTCTTAATATTTTTCATGATTTCCATTTTTCAATTATCACTTTAGACTAAAACTTCACCTCTATACCAAAAGTGTAAGATGAAACAATGGGATAGAAATTACCTTCAGATCCGCTCGGCACCAGAGGATCGACTCCTTCTGGCATTTTGTCCCAGGTGATTAAATTCTGACCTGAGAAATATACTCGTGCATAACTAATGAGGATATTCTCCAATAATGTACTGGGAAGGGAATAACCGAAATTGATATTTCTAAGCCTCAAATAAGGCCCATCAAAGATCCAAGTACTTGAAGTCTGGATGTCGTTGCTGCCCGCACTGGTAGGTGACAGAATAGGAAATTTAGCATTGAGATTCTCTGGAGTCCAAGATCCTTCAAGCTGCCATTCCTGAATTTTTCCGGCATTGTAAAGTGGCCATACTGCATCTCCTCCCAGTCTCACATCCCTCTTGGCTACTCCTTGGAACGCAAAAGAAAGATCAAATCCTTTATACTGGACTCCCAAGTCGAATGAGTAGCTCATTTGTGGAAAAGAATTTCCTATGATTACTCGATCATCACCATTAATCAAACCATCAGCCATATCAGGGATGCCATCATTATTGGTATCTTCAGTCAATTGATCTTTGTAGCGAATATTACCGGGCTTCAAAGTACCAATCTGAGCGGGTGCATTGTCAATCTCATCCTGAGTCTGAAAAATACCCTGTGTTTCATAACCATAAATGGAGTTAATAGGTTCTCCTAAGGTAGTAATTCCAGCACCGCTAATAATTGGCCCAACTCCAGCAAGGTCTGTGACCTTATTTTTAACGTTAGAAGCTATGAACCTTGCTCTATATGTGAAATCATCAATATCATCTTGCCAACCTATTGAAAGATCCCAACCACGGTTTTCAAGACTAGCAGCGTTTTGAGTAGCTGGATCCAACCCTACATTTAAAGGGATAGGAATTTGCAACAAAATATCATTTGTTTTTCTGATGTAATATTCCGCTGTTAAATTCAACTTGTTCTTGAAAGCACCAGCATCAATACCAAAATTTGTTGTTTCGGTGGTTTCCCATTGTATGGCTTCATTTGCCAACACATTTTGAGTAGCTCCTGTATATATTGAGCTACCAAATACATAATTACTACTACCCAATGAGATAGAGGATACATAAGGAAAATCACTACCAATTTGCTGATTTCCCAATTGTCCCCAAGAGGCTCTCAATTTCAAATCACTAAACACTCCATTTGCTGGGAAAAAACTTTCTTCTGCCACTCTCCAGCCAACAGAAAACGAAGGAAATACAGAGGTTCTGTTACTTTTAGCAAATCTTGAAGATGCGTCCCTTCTTAAATTTGCTTCAAATAAGTATTTAATAATTTACACGTCCAAAATAAGACAACAGACCGTTGTGTGATGCACTACCTGAATTGTCATCATTTTCTTCTGAACCTGAATTAAGCACTTGATAGTTCTGCAAAATAAACTGATCCCTATAAGCGCTAAACCCAGAACTATTAGATTTGATCATTTCATATCCAGCTAAAGCAGTCAGGCTCTGATCGTTGAAATCAAGAGTATAAGATGCTATGGCATTTAAATTGTGCGTTAGAGACCTGTTGTTACTTTGACTCAATGAACTTCTGTTTGGAGTAGTCCTTGTTGTTTTTAAATCCCAATCAGTTATGGTTTCAATAGTTCTTCTAAATTCCTTTCCATAGGAATCTCCATATTCAGGAGAATACATCAATGCGAGGTTTAATCCTTTTATAGGCTCATAATTTAGCCTCATTATGCTACGGAAATAATTGTTCTCTACTACATTCAAGCCACTTGCTTCCGCAAAAGCAATAGGGTTTTGTCCAGCCCAACCATCTCCCCATGATCCATCACTATGTCGTATAAAGTAGATTGGAGGTATCCTGAAAGCTTGTCTGGTAATATTAGTAAGACCTTCTGTAGGTTCTTTAGTTAGCCCTTGGCTGAAATTTAAGTCAAAATTGATTTTAAATTTAGCTGAGACCTTAAAATCAGAATTAAAACGACCATTGTACCGTTTGAAATTAAAGTTCGGAATATTTCCATTTTGCTCTTGATAGGAAATGGATGCCGCCACCGCCAACCTATCAGTGCCACCAGAAGCGCTCACTTGATGGTACTGCATAAAGCCACTCTCTGAATACAATTCATCAACCCAGTCCGTATCAGCATAATGATCCGGATCTTTCCCAATATTAGCAGTATAATCGTCGATCACTGCTTGTGAGGATGACCCGTCATTTTTAAGAAATTCAAGTCCCCCTAAGAATTTTGGTCGTCCAGTGACTGACTGTTTGCCTATGTAACTTTTATAACCTACTTTGATTTCACCTTCTTTGGCTCTTTTTGTTGTAATTAAAATAACACCATTTGCCGCTCTAGAACCGTAGATAGAAGATGCAGCAGCATCCTTAAGGATTGATATATTCTCAATATCTCCAGGGTCTATTCCATTGATATCACCCTGTACCCCATCAATAAGTACAAGGGGATCATTTTTAGAGCCTGAACCTAAAGATCCAAGCCCTCTGATTCTAATAGACCCTACATCCTTGCCAGGCTGACCACTACTTTGAACTACTGTA
>CAXBNB010000331.1:0-5402 GCA_963976505.1 uncultured Reichenbachiellaceae bacterium | reverse complement strand
GAAGAAACATTGGATCTCCGTGAGGTCACTGCCTGGAAACTGGATTTCGTTGACAAGTGTATCTATCAGGAAAAGGACCCACCCAAATACCCACATTCTGTATGGGGATTTGATGAGAACGAAGGTTTTGGACTCCCTGTATTTTTTAAATCTTCCTTTTGGGGTATGGAATTCCCAGCAGCATACAACCATTATGAGAAAGGTACACTTTCATTTGTTCATTATCCTGGACGAATTATCACCAATAAGTTTACATCTAAGTCTATAGTATTTGGTGTTTCAGAAGAAAATGCTGTAAATGAAAAGTTTCAGAGCTATCTCAATACTATTTTGTCCTCTCCAGCTGACCAGCATCAGCTATTTATCAATTACAATACCTGGATGACCCTGATGCCACCCACTAATAAAAACTCCTTGGAGTTGATTGAAATGTTTAATGAGAAGATGTTCAAGCCGTTTGGGGCAAGTTTTGATACCTATACGATAGATGACGGTTGGGACGATAAGAATAGCTTGTGGGAAGTACGGAAAGATAGATTTCCTGAGGGATTTACGGATATTCGGCGTGAATTAAAAAGCCAGGATACCGATATAGGCTTTTGGTTGTCCCCGTCATCGGGCTATGATCATGGACCATGGCTTGCAGCCAACGGTTACCCTAAGAATGGCACGAGAGACAAGTACATGTGTCAGTCTAATCCCAGATATTCTACTGACTTAAAGAAGCAAATTATTGAGTTGGTAGAGACAAATGACATTAAGTTTTTAAAGTTTGATGGAAACTGTATGAACTGTAGTTCAACAGATCACCCCTGGCATTTGATGGGCAATTTTGCCAGAGAGACAAACGTGGATGCTTTGATCGATTTGCTCACAGAGATCAAAAAAAGACAACCAGATATCTTCATTGACCTTACTACAGGAATTTGGTTAAGCCCATGGTGGTTACAACATGCAAATGTAGTATGGGGTGAGGTATATGATGGAGATCCTGCAGCAGTTGTACCGACCCCTAATCCAGGTTATGGAAAGTTCACAACACGTGACTATATGATTCACAAACGACTAAGGGAAAACCCATCGTTTCCTATCAGTGCATTGGAACATCTTGGTATATACACACCAGATTACAGTACCACGCATGATGAAATCATGTCAATCCTAGGGCGGGGTAGTCGACTTTTAACTTTCTATCTCAATCCTTACGACTTGTTAAGACAGGACAAAGATTGGGAATTATTAGCCAAGGCAATTAATTGGGGGAAGGCCAACCAAGCAGTTCTCATCAACACCAAATTGATTGAAGGGGATATTTTGGGTCGTGAAATTTATGGGTATTCACATTTCAACAAGAAGAAGGGAATTTTATCACTTTCAAATCCTTTTATTGAACCGAAGACTTTCTCATTTTCTTTGGACAGGTTAATTGATGAAAGCATAAAGGAAGAAATTGACGGCCTGACGTATACTGTGAACAGCATTTATCCATATCGAGAAGTGCTGTATTCTAACGTTAAACCGGGAGATTCTTTGGAGATTCTTCTTCAAGGATATGAAACACTAATGATCGAGCTGTCATTAGAAAACAATCAAACAGAAAGGTTGATGAACGTGCGCTATCAGGAAATTTCAAGGTCACAGAATAAAATAGTTTATGACTTATACGGCAAACAAGGTGCCACAAAGAACCTATCAATTTTATCCTCTGATGCCAAAACGATAAAGTATAACAATTCAATAGTGGACGCCGGAAACCAATTGAAAGTTAAATTTAGTGGTGAACAGGAAAGTGCCAATGTTGATGAGACTGAATTGGTTTTGAAGGCATTTAAAGGAAAAGGAAGGATTGATGCCAGTTGTCGGGTACATATTCCTCAGGGTTCTACCGGTGAAATGCATTTTTTGTTTGCTCCAATCACTCCATCAGGTTACCAACCAAATTGCAAAGTCAGGGTTGACCAAAAAATTATCGAAACCAGAATAAACCGTGCAAAACTTGACCTTCCACATGATAGGGCGTTCGACGAAATACCAATTTCGGACTGGAGTTTTATCAGTTTTAGGTTATCTCCAGGTGAACATGACATTGAGATCGAAATCGATTCTCCTTTTGATACACAGGGTCGTTTCAGAGCAGAAGTCGGCTCCTGGTTGTGGTTGGAACACCAATTAGTCAAAGAACAAATAGAAGTTGAATTTAATACAGCAAAACATTTGGTGAGTATCGATCCTAAACCGTTCGCTTCTCGATTAGATAAGATGAGAGAAATTATCACAATACATAAAAATAGAATCCTATCCCACAATGATATCCAGAATAATAAAAGTAAGAAAATATTGAATTTGGAAAGACTCACACCCATTGAAGTGGCCATGTCAAAAGGAGCACTTCAATTTGATAAAAATTTTGAGGGTAATCCATTATCAGTTGCAGGAAATCAATATGATCACGGATTCGGTATGCGTTCCTATGGTAGAATACGTTTTGACATAAAAGAGTTGGATTATAATGAATTCCAATGTTTTATTGGTGTAGATGATACAGCCGGAGAGGGACTTGTTGAGTTTGAAGTTTGGATAGATGATGTCAAATCCTATTCTTCTGGGCTTTTGAAAAGAGGTAGTGCGGCCAAAGAATTAAAACTGAACGTGACGAATGCTGAACATTTGGAGTTGAGAGTGCTTGCTGGGCCAGATAAAACAGATGGAGATTATGCAAATTGGTGCAATCCTATACTTACAAAATAAGGAAATGAAAATAAAACACCGATTTCAATTTATCTTTTTTCAAATTTAGATGATGAATTAATAAATGGAGTTCCACAAAGATAGAATTCAGCAGTCTGTATTTACTAAAGTAAAACTAGAGCAAGAATAAATCTACCATTATGAAATATAGGTTAATTTTAATTATTGCTATGATGGCCTTTGTTTTTCAAGGATGTATAGCTCAAAAAAATATTAGAGAAGGGTATGAATGGTGTGATTTCTTTTGGCGTAATGAAGTTGATAATGAAATACTGGTTATGTAAAAGGTCTCAAGGCAAGAGGTGGGTTTGTAGTAGATATGAAATGACAATACATTAAAAAGTGTGCGGGTTCTTTCTTTAAATGGGAAAAAGTCAAAACTCCGTTATGGCACAAAGTTGTACGATATCAATATTCCTGCGAAAGAGTTTGTCGATTTTGATTATTAGTAATGAATTGGTATTTCAATTCGCGAAAATATCTTTTTCTTTTAATGCATTGGTTATAGAAATATAACTATATAGGAGGTACAAGGATATCAGGAGTTTGCCTTGCTGTCTAAATTTTTCCGTCCTGCTATATTTGCCTGCTTATCTTAAAAACTAAAAGTATGAACACTAAATTAACAATTGTTTTTTTTACCCTTGTAACATTCTTAAGTTTCAGTCGATTAAATGCTCAAATTACTGAACGAGAAAGGCCTAAAGAATGGAACAACCTAGTCCAAGGAGGGAGGTTTATGGATCGTTTCTTACCAATACCCACAATCGGAAACCTGACGAAAGACACTTGGGGAGCAGATGATGTAGTCCCTAGGTTTGTTGACAATGGCATTGAAGATGCAGATTGGTCATATTGGGGTGGGAATTCCATTTTAGGAGATGATGGGAATTATCACCTTTTTGTTTGCCGTTGGGCTGAAGACTCCCCTAAAGGTCATATGCAATGGAGTGAATCAATTGTAGTTCACGCTGTTTCGGGGACGTCTTACGGACCATATAAAGTAGTAGAAACGATAGGGCCTGGCCATAATCCTGAGGTTTTTCAACTAGCAGACGGCAGGTACATTATTTATGTTATTGACGGGCATTATATAGCTGATGAGCTCAAAGGCCCCTGGATACACGGAAAATTTGATTTTGACAAAAGAGATAGAAGAATAATAGAGGGTTTGTCAAATCTTAGTTTTGCACAAAGAGAAGATGGCTCCTATTTGATGGTTTGTAGGGGGGGAGGAATATGGTTAAGCAAAAATGGACTCTCAACGTATTATCAGGTATCAAATGAGAGAGTTTATCCGCCCGTTGATGGCCGTTTTGAAGATCCTCTGGTTTGGAGAACTAATGTACAATACCACATGATTGTCAACGACTGGCTGGGGCGTATTGCGTGGTATCTTAGATCCAAAGATGGCATCAGCTGGAAGGTTGAACCTGGAGAAGCATATATGCCTGGGCTTGCTAAGTATGAAGATGGTACAGTCGTTGACTGGTTCAAATACGAGCGAATAAAAGTATTGCAAGATAAATATGGAAGGGCGACTCAGGCTAATTTTGCCGTTATTGATACCATCAAGTGGGATGATAAATCAAATGACAATCACAGCTCAAAGAATATTACCATTCCATTGACAGTTGGTAAACTTCTCTCTGTTCAGGGTAAAAATAAAATTGACAAGGAAACCAAGTCAATTCGGGTGAAAGTAGAAGCAGAAGAAGGATTCAATCCCCAGTCTGACATTGATCTTAGTTCTCTTCGTTTTGGGGCATCTGAGGAAGTGAATTTTGGAAGAGGAGCTGAAGTAATCGGTACTGAAAATTACAAAGGTGACTTGATAATAACTTTTGGTTTAGAACATGGATTAACTGATTTGAATTTTGCTGGTAAAATGTTGGGCAAAACGAAAAAAGGAAACCTTCTATTTGCGTATTGCCGTTTACCTGAAATCAACTATAAAGAACCGTACCTTTCGGCTCGTAAGCCTGAGTTTATCACCGATGAGAATGGCTTTGTCGCTAAAGTTGAAATGCAAAATTTCGGGCAAGTTGCCTCCAAACCGTCTACTCTCAAAATCCAATATATCATAGATGATAAGACAATAGAAATAGCTTCGGCTAGAATACCTAAGATTGATCCTTTTGAAAAGATGGAAATAAAGCTAAACGTTAAGAGTGTAGTCAATGGCCAAATTGAAAAGGCCATACAACTGATTTCTATTTCGGATGGTAAACAGCAAGTTGTTTATAAGGAAAGTTCGAAATCAAAAGAGTGAGAAATTAAGCAACTTGATATAAAAACAAACTTGTAGGCTGTTCCTGATACTCAAAAACAAAGATGCAGATGTTCTCAAAATAGATGGATTTAGCTATATTGAAACCATAAGACTGGACTTATGATTAGCAGCCCATCAATGAAAAGGTGGGATCAATTTACTTCAACCACCGCAGTAGTTCTCTGGTCACTCAATATTTTGAAGGCTTCTAAATATACCTGAAGATGTAAGAATAAATTGAATTCAAACCGTAGAACAGGTGCTTAAACCTTGGCTAGAAATCGGATTTAATGAAAAAGTAAGATTTATGGTTCGCTAAAAGTAAACAATGCGAAACCGATTGAAAAAAAAGTGCTTATCCATATAAACCTGAAACTTATGC
>CAXBNB010000330.1:0-5421 GCA_963976505.1 uncultured Reichenbachiellaceae bacterium | reverse complement strand
CTTTGTATTAGGCTAAATTGTATTCTCCATATCACCTATAGCTAGCGAACCATACCACTATGGTCACATCTTTTTCTCCCACTTTAACCGCCTAAAAGGCAACACCACAAATGACATAGATCATTCATTTTAACATTGTCAAATTCGGTATATTTGAAACGAATGCAGTAACTAAACCATCGATTCTATTCTAATCATCATGGGTATCTCTGAATACATTGAAAAATATTTCTGCTTGAAACTAAAATTACAGTAATGCAGATTCTCATTTCTTCAAATAGTATTTAAAAAATGTTTTTTTATTCCATAGCTAGATTTGGACTTTGAGCTCATAAAGTATCCTATTATCATTAAATCTGTCTGTCATTATAAAAAAACAATCAAATGTGCTAGGAAACAACATAAAGGAGCGCAAAATCAAAGCTCACCAATCATTTTTAAAACAATAAGAACAATATAAAGTTGGATTTACCGTCAGAAGAGGAAGCTATGTAAACCAGCATATCTTCTCTGATTTTCTGGATAGCGACTCTCAAATGGTTTTCAATGGTTTTGGGTGAGACATTAAGCGTCTCTGCGGCCTTCTTGTAGGAGTACCCTTCTTCCCTCACCAATAAAAATACTTCCTTGCATTTTGGCGTAAGGTTATGGACAGCCTCTTGGTATTTAGTCTGCAATTCTTCAAACAAAAAAGCGTCTTCAGGCGAAATGATGTATTCTTTCTCTTTCCAATCTTTTTCAAATTCCACCAAATGCATTTTAGAATCCTTTCTATAGTAGTCGTAGGATTTGTTTTTGGTCGCTGTATATAAAAAGGTTTCTAGGTTTTTAATCCTGGCAAAACCATCTCTTATTTCCCAAAGTTTCAGAAATACATCTCCTACGATTTCTTCAGCATCTTCTTTTTTTCTTACAATGGAGACAGCTACGGAATGCAGCCAGGTATAATAGAGGTTGAATAATTCTTCAAAAGCACCTTGATCGGATGACTCACTCATTCGAGTTAACAATCTTCGGACTACTTTTTTCTTTACGATCAAAACACTTGCATCTTAGTATGCAATAATATGTCTTTTTACCAAAACTAATTTGACTTGTGATGATATATCACAATTAACAAATTGTTATGAATCTTTTACTTCCGCATTATTTTAGTTTTCCTATCACCGTAAACTTATCAAACACCTTTTCTGTATGTGGTGCATCCGGCAACTCATCTGTCAAATCCTGCCCTGCCCAGTGCTCGTAGTGCATTCCATTTCTCCAAAGTCTAGAATCTGACACATCGTATATTTTGCCTTGATATGCCACCCAAATCTCGGGTTTATCTTGTCCATTTCTTAGTGCCAATTGCTGGCGGGTATATGTCTTCAACTCCATTTACTTCAACTCAACTACTGTAATCCCACTTCCACCAAATTCTATGTGCTCGTCCTTCACTACTCCTACCCTGTGATTTCCTCTTAAAATATTCCTCACTATATCTCGTAGCACACCATGCCCTTTTCCATGCAATACTTTGATTTCATCATAACCCAGAAGCAACGCTTCGTCCAAAAACGACTCCACCTTACCCATAGCCTCCTCTGCCCTCACTCCTCTAATATCCAAACTAGGACGAAATGACGTCATTTTTGCATTCACATCAATGCCAGATATCTTCTTCACCCTCTCATTTGAAAGGCTCTTGTATTGGGTGTTTGATATTTTAGACAAATCTTTGAAAGAAACCAAACTTTTAATGGAACCAATAGCCAATTCGGCTTTCTTTCCACGAAGAGAAAGGATTTCTCCAATTGTATCTCCATTTTTAATCCTCACTTTGTCACCTATCGCATAGGTTTCAGGTTTTGGCTCAATTACTTTCAATGGCTTTGTGTTCGGTTCACCCACCTTATCTTCTAAATCTTTTAACCTTTGGCGGGCTTCCTGAGTTTTTCTCTTGTCAGCATCTGATTTTTTTATCTCCCTTATTGTTTCCTCAACCTGCTTATTGGAATCTTTTATTATTCTGGCAGCTTCCGACTTAGCCTGTTGTATGATTTTAGGCTTTTCTTCTTCCATGAATGACTTCAGCTCATCATAATCCTTAATAGCCTCACTCAAGCGCCTGTCTTTCTGCTCAATCTCTTTGCGCATTTTCTTGATCTCGGTCTTCTCCACTTCCAATTCATTGATCATGCGATCAAACTGAACATGCGATACACCTGCAATTTTTTTGGCCCTACCAAGCATTTCCCGATTCAAACCAATCTTACCAGCAATCTCCAGTGCAAATGAGCTTCCTGGGTTGCCGATTTCAAGAGAATACAGAGGCTCAAGCTTTTTGATGTCATATTTCATAGCACCATTCACTACCCCGTCTCATTTGTCTGCGGTTTTTTTCAAGTTCCCGTAGTGGGTAGTAATCGCTCCAAAAGCTCCCTTTCTATTGAGTTCGTGAAGGATGACTTCAGCTATGGCACCCCCGAACTGTGGTTCTGTACCTGTTCCAAATTCGTCGATCAGAAACAAGGTACTTTTGTCCGAGTGGTCCAAAAAGAACTTCATGTTCTTAAGGTGAGAACTGTAAGTACTCAGGTCATTTTCTATAGACTGCTCATCGCCAATGTCCATATAGAGACTGCTAAACACTCCAAACTTAGAGTCTTCTGCAACAGGCACTGGCAATCCGCACTGTACCATATATTGCAAGATCCCTATGGTTTTCAGGCAAACAGATTTACCTCCAGCATTCGGCCCGGATATCAGCAATATCCTCTGATGATGGTTGATTTGAATGTTTAATGGAACAATGCTTTTCCCTTGCTCTTTCAAAGCCATTTCTAATACAGGGTGTCTGGCATTGACCCAATTCAGCACAGGTTTCGAAGAAAGTTCAGGACAAATCCCGTCGTATTTAATGGCAAAACCAGCCTTAGCTCTAATAAAATCTATAATTCCAAGAAAATGTACGGCAGACTCAAGCGGAGCTAAACTATTCCGAACCATATCGGTCAACTCTGTCAAAATTCTAATAATCTCCCTACGTTCGGCATACTTCAATTCACGAAGCTCATTGTTGATTTCCAACACTTCGGCAGGCTCCATATATACGGTTTGCCCAGTGGAAGATTCGTCATGAACAAAACCATTGAGGTGTCGTTTATGCTCAGCCAATACAGGAATAACCATACGACCTTCTCTTACAGTAATACTGGCTCCTTCTGGGCAATATCCATTTGACCCAGCCTGTTTCATTACTTTATTTATGGTCGTTCTTGCTCTGACTTGACTTTTGGATATATCCGTTCTTACCCGTACCAACTCACGGCTTGCATTGTCTCGAAGTGCTCCTTTGTCGTCAATTTTGGCTTCTAGTTCTTTGGCAAGAGAATCATCCAGCTCTATATTCTGAGACAAAGCAGCTAACTCAGGGTATTCTTCGCCTTTATCTTTCAAGAAAATAAGAATACCCAAAATGGTGTTCAACGAAAGTTTGATTTCAAACAATTCTTCTTCATCCAAAAACGTCCCTCTAACTTCAGATTTTTTGAGTGCACCTCTGATATCTATGTAGTTGTTTTGAGGAAAAGAATACCCAGCTGATATTATTTTTCTAAACTCATTGGTTTGGGTAAGTAGCTTTTGAATAGAATAAACCTTGTATTGAGGTGACAAAACAGTCACATATTTCTCACCTAATGAACTAAGGCAAAGTGATTTAAGCTCTTCTTTTATTTTGTCAAAACCAAGTTTGACTTCTATATTTTGTGGGTAAGATTTCAATAAGTGTTTCTTTTATTGCTGCTCTAGGAATTTCAAAAACAAATATCCGTTAATTGAATGAACATCAACGGAATCTTTCTCTTCTCTTCCTGAAAAATTATTTACTTTCAGTTCAATCTCCATCACTCCATTGGAAGACCGAATCGACATAAGGGATTTTTCTACTGCATTTTTGTTCGAAGCAGTATGTACTGATTCATACAATTCTTCTATATTAAAACTAAAGTCTCCATATCCATCAACCGATACTGACAATACATTACTGTTGGTATAGGTCAACTCCAATTTCTTTGAATCAAACTGATAAGATTTGGCATACTCCTCCAGATTGTTGCTGTAAATGTTTAATGAAATGAAATAACTGTAGTTCCCAACTGCTTGAGCTTCATGTTGACCTTCTGAAGAAAAACTAAAGTTCTTGTTGCCACCTTTGTCATAAATATGATAATGCCTGAAGCCCAGAATGTTCATATATATTTCAGACTCATTTACCCTAGTCCATCGCTCTTTTTTCTTGAATATGGCCTGAATTATAGAATCAACATTCTGAGTTTGCCATGAATCTATTTTGTTAAATCCATGATGATCATCCAAATAATCCAGTATAGACATTACTTCATTGTGTAAAGAGTCAGTCAAGACTCCTTCATTCATTTCTTTGTTTATGAAAGAATATCTACCAGCGGTATCCACCTCACAGATTGCCTCATTTTTGATTTTACCGGCTTCCATCAAACCGCCTTCAATCAGAATTTTCTCCAGTCTATTTACTTGACTATTTTCACTTACAGAAAACATAGACCAAGGACCAAAAGAACAAACTAAAATGATAACTGACAATGATACTGGTATGGCTTTTATGTTCTTTCTCCCAACCATGAAATACACGCATACAAAAGTCAACCAAAATCCCATCATCACTATGATGTACCGATTGATAGTAACGCCATAATCCTCAATTCTCATTCCTATAGCTAGGAAAAGCAAAATAATCAGAGGTAGTAAAAGGTAATAGTAAAATCTGGAAATGTTTTTAATCCATACACTTCCCTTCTGGCTTCCAAAAGGGTAAATAAGAAGCAGGGTAAAAATACCCAACACGGCTACACATAAGATCATATAAGAAACTATACCCCTTGGCCAATCCCAGAGTGCTAGAATTTTTACAGCATAACTAAACAGGATGATCAGATACAACACCAATAGTGGAATCAATACATATTGAGTGAATATTTTTAGTCCTTTTGGGTAGTCCTCAACGCCATCCAATACAGAAGTATTTTTGGGTACACCCGATATGAAAAACCAAGTATTGAAAACACCAACAACGACAATAAAAAGTTCACCAATCAATTCCCCTTTAATATCCACATCAAACAATAGTCGCAACGAGCTTAAGGCAAGAACGAGACCCAAAAAAAGAAACCCTGAATACAAAACAGATTGACAAAATCTCAGAAACAGATTCTTATTGTATTGCCAAAATCCGTTGAGTTCACCATGGGATAAAAATGGAGCAAACGAAACCATCAAATGAATACTGATATTAAAAACAGCATATCGAATATATGGCAATGAAATGTTCGTAGTAGAATCAGTACCCGGAAGTGATAAATACACCAGTACAAGCGCCAACACGCCCAATGAATTCAC
>CAXBNB010000329.1:0-5424 GCA_963976505.1 uncultured Reichenbachiellaceae bacterium | reverse complement strand
CAAGCACTTGAATACACTCTATGTCGACAAAAACCTGAAATACCACGGCTTGATTCAAGCGTACTCCAGAACCAATAGAATTCTAAATGAGGTAAAATCGCAAGGCAATATTGTTTCCTTCAGAAACCTTAAATCGGCTACCGACCAGGCCATTACATTATTCTCAAATATCAATGCAAAGGATGAGATCATCATGCAGCCATATGAGGAATATGTTGCCAAATTCAACCAGGCATTTATTGCCATGCTTCAAATTGCTCCAACAGTAAATAGCGTCAATGACCTACCAAGTGAAGAGGAAGAACTTGAATTCATCAAGGCTTTCAGAGAACTTATGAGGCTCAAGAATGTGCTAGCCACATTCACTGAGTTTGGATTTGATGATTTGAGCATGGATGAGCAATCATTCGAAGATTATAAGAGTAAGTATTTAGACTTATACGATAAAACCAAAACTCATAATCAAGTAGAGCGGGTTTCGATTTTAGAAGATATCGATTTTGAGTTGGAGCTTATTCACCGAGATGAGATTAATGTTTCTTACATTTTGAAGCTCCTAGCGAAACTTAAAGACGCAACGCCCGAAGAGAAAGACAAACAGGAGAAAGCATTGATTGATATCATAGCTGGAGATACGCAACTAAGAAGCAAGCGTGAATTGATTGAGAAATTCATCAAGCAGCATTTACCTCAGATAGCTGACTCGGATGATATACCCGAGGCATTTGCGGTGTATTGGAATGAGGAAAGGAAAGGAGCACTGCGTAAGTTTAGTGCTGAGGAAAACCTCAATGAGGAAAAACTAGAAGCAGTAATTGGTAATTACCTATTCACTGAAAAGAAACCACTCCGTGATGAAGTAATTGGAATGTTAAACGCCAGACCATCACTAAAAGAGAGGGGGTCGATAGCAGAACGTATTACTGATCGGATTTTATCCTTTGTAGAAACGTTTATAAATGGATTTGCAGCTTGATTATATAATGAACACTTTATGATATTAATCGATTCAATAAGTAAGTTTTGGCGAGGCTTTATTTCAAAACATCAGCCCCAAAAAAAAGAAAAATTCTTAAGTGAATTAATAGATATAGGTAATGATGAGGAGAAATCTGCTAATAATTCTATTTCTACAGAGCAATATCTTGAAAATTTTCCTTTAACACAAACTGACAGTGCAGAGAAAAGTATCAGGGAAAAAGCATTAGAAATAGCTTGGAAGAATAGGGATTTTGAAATAGATAAATATTGGCAAAGAGCAGCGTACTTTTGGGGGTTTATTGTGTTATTGTTTGGAGCATATATTTCAATAAAAAATTCTAAAAAAGGAGAAGGAATTTTAACTGAGAACCCAGAATTTGAACTCTACGTAATTTTACTAGGAATAATTTTCAGTCTATCATGGTATTTGGTAAACGTAGGTAGCAAGAAATGGCAAGAGAACTGGGAAGGTCACATTGATGCATTAGAAAATAAAATTACTGGGCCAATTTATAAGAACATATATTCAACAGGGATATTCTACAGTGTTAGTAATATCAATCTAGTTTTAAGTCTGAGTGTATTTATGAGTTGGATTGGATTGTTCTTCTTTTTCTTTCATAATTCTAAAATTTTTATATTACACGGAGGTGAACCGGCATGGAGGCTTATTGTACCTATGGTTATTACATTATGGATAAGCATTTTATTATTAAGGAGCGGCAAATCAGTATTTAAAGACAAAGATGGATACTTTTTTCAAAGACCAACTAGATAAATCATGGACTTATACAAACTCAACAAATCGAAACTCGAAGAGGTCAAGAATGTACCTTTTAAATTGGAAAAGGATATTCAAAGCTTGGTTGAAAACAACATTCAAGTGCTCTTTGGACTAGAATTCGTCAAAACTGAATTCCAGCTGAATGGTTTAAGAATTGATTCGCTTGTCTTTGATACCCAATCTAATTCATTTGTGATCATTGAATACAAGAAAAGCCAAAGCTATTCTGTTATCGATCAGGGCTATTCGTACTTCTCATTGCTTTTGAATAATAAGGCTGATTTTATTCTGGAGTATCAGGAGCAAACCAATAAATCATTGAAGAAGGATGATGTGGACTGGAGTCAGTCACGAGTCATCTTCATTTCACCACAGTTCACAACCTATCAAAAACAAAGCATAGAATTTAAAGACCTACCATTCGAGCTTTGGGAAATCAAGAAGTATTCGAATGACACCATTATTCTCAATCAACACAAATCTACAAGTCAGGAAAGTGTCAAAACCATAAGCTCAAAGGACAATAGGGCAGAGCAGGTAAGCAAAGAGATCAAAGTCTATCGAGAAGAAGATCATATTGCTAAGGGCAATCCTGAAACTCAAGAATTGTATAAAGAATTGAGAGACATGGTTTTTTCCATTGATGATTTTGAAGTGAACCCGTTAAAATTTTGGATCAATTTTAAATTGAATAAGAAATGGGTACTGGACATGGATATTCAGAAAAAAGGGGTCAAACTTCATTTGAATCTCAAAAAGGGAAATTTGGATGATCCAAAAGGAATTTTCAGGGATGTTTCAGAAATTGGGCATTATGGTTATGGAGATTATGAAATAGTCGTTTCACCGGACTCAGACCTAGATTATCTTATGAGCTGCATTAAACAGGCTTATAAATATCATACTAATCTGTGAATATGAGTCAAGGTAAAGTCAAAGTACCATTTTGGTTAATTGTATTTATTGTTGTTTTTCTTTTCATTGCTCTTATTGTCTATATAGGCTCTTTCGGAAATGTAGATTTAGGAGTAGAAGGTTCTCTCCCTAAAGAATTTAAGGAGGACAGAAATAAAGCTCAAGAAAGACATAATAAACTTTTTCAACTAATTGAAAAACAAATTGAAGTAAGAACTTTACTTGAGAGAAGATTCAAAGTCATTTATTTTGGTGTTAGAACATTGTTTGTTTTGCTATGGATAGGATTGCTATTTGGGGGATATTTTTTAGGATATATTAAAGATTTAGAAGACATTTTAAATTATTCTGAGGCAATATTGTTGATTGCATTTGTACTAAACTTTTTGTGTTTTGGTAGCTTGACTAATTTGCAGCTCACCTTACAACACATTAAGAATCGACTTGAAAATTGGGTTTATGGAAAGCATATTTCAATTCAAGATCAAATCAACAAGAATCAATTAGAATTGTTTCAACTTAAAGACTCCATTAGCAAAGTAAATGAGCCATTGTCTTTGGTAAAGACGTCCGAGGGGTAATCGCCACGTCACCATCCAGCTTCTCAGCTGTCTGATTCCTCACAATGACGGGGTAATCATGGACTAGGTGTAGCCGAAACCACGCACAGGATTTTGAGGTGTTTTTTGAAATAAAGCTACTTCACTGTGTTCAGGGGTTCTCGTCGTTCAGCCTTGTGTCGTTGGGATCAGGCACAATTCGCCTCATTGCTCTTTCTGACAAAGGCATGCCTGTATGGTATTTCCAAAGGGTTTGCTGAGAGTCCCGATGAGTAACAGATGCTCACGCCAGATCCGGCCAAAAGTCCTAAATCCCCTTTAGGAGTCGGGGTGTTTTTTGAAATCACGAAAAAATCTTTTCATATTCCATTTATACCTACGTTTTTTAGAAAGGGATTAATTAAGTAAAAAAAAGAATTTTGTGACTTTATTTTGATTCGACAGTCTAAATAGTAATTGTGAACCAATAACAAAACATTACTATCTAAATGTCATTAACATCCACTAAGTCCCACGTCCTGCTCGAAAGGAGAAAAAATGTAGTTGCCAACGGTGTAGGTGTATTCAACACCGCTACAGTCAAACACGCCAAAGGTGCCATCATCACTGATGAAGATGGCAATGATTTGATCGACTTTGCCGGAGGGATAGGAGTGGTCAATGCAGGCCATTGCCCTGAACCAGTCGTACAGGCTATTAAAGAGCAAGCAGATCTATACCTGCACACCAGTTTCAATGTGGTTACGTATGAGCCTTACATCAAATTGTGTGAGGAGCTATGCGAGATCCTGCCACATGGCAAGCACACCAAAGCAATGTTGGTCAGCACAGGAGCGGAAGCAGTCGAGAACGCCATTAAAATCGCACGTCAGGCCACCAAAAGACAGGGCATACTCTGTTTTACAGATGCCTATCATGGTAGAACCCTGATGGCCATGAGCCTTACGAGCAAAGTGGATTACAAACTGGATTGCGGACCTTTTGCACCAGAAATTTATCGCATTCCTTTTCCTAATTTTTATCGATATGGAAATGGAAAAACGCAAGATGAGTTTGTCGCTGAATGCCTTAAAGACCTACATGCCAGTGGTAAAAACTTGGTTGATCCAAAAAGCCTGGCAGCCATTATTATTGAGCCGATTCAAGGTGAAGGAGGTTTTAACCCTGTCCCACAGAAGTATTTTGAAGGTTTGCGTGACTTCTGTGACGAACATGGCATCCTATTGATAGCGGATGAAATACAAAGTGGTTTCGCTAGGACAGGACATTGGGCCAGCTGGCAACATTACAATGTCGTGCCAGACCTCAGTACGTATGCCAAATCTATGGGCTCTGGATTGCCCATTGCAGCAGTGGTCGGTAAGGCAGCAATAATGGATGCCGCAGCACCCGGTACCATTGGAGGTACCTATATAGGCAGTCCGATTGCGTGTGCCGCGTCACTTGCGACCATACAATACATGAAAGACATTAAGCTCAATGACCGAGCAATCGAAATCGGGAATATCGTGACGGCACGATTTGAAAAGATCAAAAAAACTTGTCCAGACATTGGAGATGTAAGAGGCTTAGGGGCTATGAACGCCATTGAGTTTGTGAAAAATGGTGATCCACAACAACCCAATGGAGAGTTGTGTGGCGCCATAGTCAAAGGCTGTGCGGAGCAAGGCTTGGTGATCATCAGTGCAGGTACTTACAAAAATATGATTAGGATACTTTCTCCTTTGGTCATTACCAATGAGCAGTTGAACAAAGGGCTGGATATACTCGAGCAACAAATAACAGATAAAACTAAAAAAAAATTATGAAGGCATTTGCAATTGCAGGAATCCAAATGAAGGTATCAGCTGTTCAATCCAATGTGGAGATGATGAAACTGAAACTTGACATTACAATGAACCTCTATCCATGGGTGGAAATGGTGGTATTTAGTGAATTGTGTGGCTTTGGGCCACTGCTTCATACGGCACAAGAAGTGCCGGGATTGTTTGAGCAGGAGATGCAGAAAATGGCCAAAAAATATGGGATATGGTTGGTGCCTGGATCTATTTTCGAAAAAAGAGACGGCCTAATTTACAACACTGCTTCAGTCATCAATCCACAAGGGGAAGTAGTGACCAGGTACAGCAAAATGTTTCCTTTCTACCCCTACGAAGTAGGCGTGACACCAGGACATCAGTTTTG
>CAXBNB010000328.1:0-5428 GCA_963976505.1 uncultured Reichenbachiellaceae bacterium | reverse complement strand
GAAATAAAGGCCAAACCATTGTATTCACTATGGTGAGTATGCTCACTCAAAAAGTAGTCATTCAAGATGCGTCTCCTATCAATATAACATTAAAAGAAGAAGCGGCAGTACTTCAAGAAATCGTTGTTAACGGTTTTCAGGAAATGGACCGAAAGCTTTTCACTGGAGCATCCGAGAGTTTGAAAATGTCAGACATCAAAGCTGCCGGAATGGTAGACATCAGTCGGGTATTGGAAGGACAAGTTGCCGGAGTAAATGTTGACAATGTATCCGGTACATTTGGTACTTCCCCAAAAATAAGAATACGTGGAAATGCCTCCATTAATGGCAACAACCAGCCTCTATTCGTAGTGGATGGTGTTATATTAGAAGACTTAACCAATGTCAGTACAGATGATTTTATTTCAGGCAATGCAAGCACCCTTACGAGTTCTTCGATTGCCAACCTCAATCCTGACGACATAGAATCTTTTCAAATATTGAAAGATGCCTCAGCAACCGCAATCTACGGTGCAAGGGCTGCCAATGGCGTCATTGTAATCACAACTAAAAGAGGAAAAAGTGGAGAATTGCAAGTAAGCTATTCAGGAAATTATTCTGTCAAACTCAGGCCCACTTACAATCAGTTCAACTTATTGAACTCAGCAGAAGAGATGTCCGTTTACCGTGAACTTCACGACAAAGGCGTAATAGACATTACCACTTCAGCCAGGGCTCAAAACTATGGGGCTATGGGCAAAATGTTTTCCCTAATTGCCAACCATGACCTAGATTGGGGGCCAGGGGGAGGACTAAACGAAGAGTTTCTTAATAAATATGAGAACGCCAACACCGATTGGTTTGATGTGTTATTTAGAGACTTGGGATTGCAACAGCAGCACTCGTTGAGTTTTACTACAGGAACTGAAAAATCGAATAACTATTATTCCATAAGTTACCTGAATGATCAAGGACAAACAATTGCGGATCAGGTGCAGAGGTTTACAGGAACGGCTAGAAACACCTATTTCTTGTCCAAGGAATTTACTTTTGGATTGAAAATGACTGCCAGCTACCGTGATCAAAAAGTACCGGGCACAAGGAATAGAGAACTGGATCCTTTAACAGGACGGTTCAGTAGAAGTTTTGACATCAATCCATTCAGTTATGCATTGAATAGCAGTAGGTCAACCAGGCCTTTCAATGATGACGGAAGTTTGGAATATTTCAGAAGAAATTATGCTCCGTTTAACATTCTTGATGAACTAGGGAAAAACTTCATAGACATCAATGTGGTTGACGTATCTGCCCAAACTGATTTTGAAATTACACCTAGGAAGAATATTTCCATAAAAGGCGTGTTTCAAGGAAGATACGCCAATACAAAAAGAGACCATACGGTACATGAAAATTCCAATCAAGCAGAAGCCTACCGTGCCAACAGTACCCAGTTTATTCAGGATGCCAACAACCTGTTGTTTAGAGATCCTGACAATCCAGGATTGAATCCGGTAGTAGTGCTGCCTCAGGGTGGTTTCAACTATTTGGATCAAAGTGAGTTTCTAAACTTTTTTAGCCGGATCAGTGCAGAATGGAATACCACCCTTGCCGACAAACATGAAATCAACATGTTGGGAGGTATGGAAACAAGGTTTACCAACAGACAGGCAAGCAGCACAACAGGAATAGGAGTAATATATGAAAGTGGCGGAATCGTAGTAACGGACCCTAACATCATCGAGTTCTTCAATTTGCAAAACATTGACTATTACACCCTCAATCAGGAAAGAGATCGATTTATTGGGCTTTTTCTAAATGGTGGATATGCCTATAAAGGGCGTTATGTAGGTAATTTCACTGTAAGGTATGACGGCTCCAACCAATTGGGAAAAAGTCAAAAAGCAAGGTACTTACCTACCTGGAACGCAAGTGGTGCATGGAATGCACACAACGAACCATTCATGCAAAGATTCAAGTTTATCAATGAATTGAAATTAAGAGCCACTTATGGTGTATCAGGGAACTTGCCACCTAACGCCAGTGCCTTGTTGAACCTACAGGCTGATGTAACGGTTAGACCAACAGATGTAGAGCCCTATTTATATATAGAAGACTTAACCAATGAAGAACTTACATGGGAGAAATTAAATGAGTTTAATGTTGGAATGGACTATTCCGTTTTAGACAATACAATCTCTGGGTCATTAAACTTTTACAAAAGACAGGCATTCGATCTTATAGGCATTGTACAAACCAGTGGCATAGGAGGACAAGGCTTGAAAGCAGGAAACTTTGCAGACATGGAAGCCACAGGATATGAGTTTACCATCTCTACTTTAAATTATAAAAACGACAAATTCTCTTGGAGAACCAATTTCAACTTTGGATATACCATTGACAAAATCACCAGACTTGATTTTGGACCAAGAATGGTTGATGCCATCGGACAAGGTGGAGCTGCTGTGCTGGGAGGACCTAGAAGAGGACTTTTTTCCACAAAATTTGCAGGACTCAACAGTCAGGGTATTCCTACATTTTTTGATGCCAATGACGAAACCATCTTAGAACTTGACTTGCAAGAAAGAGAGGATTTGGTGAGTACACTACAATACGAGGGAGCAACGGAACCCAGAGGTGCAGGTGGATTTACCAACACATTAAAGTATAAAGATTTTACTTTCAGCTTTCTGCTTTCTTACAAAATCGATTACAAAATCAGGCTGAATGATGCCATTTATTCTTCTTACACAGATTTTGATGCCTTACCAGGAGAATTGGTAAATAGATGGGTGGTACCTGGAGATGAAGCCAATACCAACATTCCAGTGATTCTGGACAATGGATTGGCCAGAACTGACAGTGAAGTGGTATCCGCTTATAGCTTGTACAATAAAAGTAATGTCAGAGTGGCTTTTGGAGACTACATTAGGCTCAAAAACGTAAGACTTTCCTATAACCTTGCTGCTAAAACAGTGAAGAAACTAGGAATATCAAGAGGCTCCTTTAGCATAGAGGGACAAAACTTGTATTTGATCTTTTCAGACAAAGAAGCTCTGAGAGGACAAGATCCTGAATTTTTTAGTACTGGTGGTGTATCATTACCCCAACCGAAAATGTTAACCTTTTCATTAAATATAGGACTATAAACATGACCAATTTGATGATCATACAAAAGATACACACGACAATCACAACATTATTCAATAAAGTCGTGAAAACTGGCTTCATTATTCTATTGGTAATATTGATCAATAGCTGCAGCAATTTTCTGGACGAAGTGCCAGACAACAGGGTATCACTGGATGACCTGGACAAAGCAGCCCAACTTCTGACCAATGCTTATTCTGTAGCCAGCCCTGCATTTACAGATTGGATGACTGATGATGTAGGGTATACAAGAGGTACTACTAAGAGGCCCTCTCATGAGAGAATATATGCATGGGAAGATGACACTTCGGATCCTACAGAACAAGACTCACCTGCCTATTTTTGGTTCAATACCTATGGAGCGATAGCCCACTCAAATGAAGTACTGGCGGCTCTTGATAACATTACAGCAACTTCAGAAGAAGAAATTGCACGCAAAAAATCAATACAATCAGAGGCTCTTCTCACCCGCGCTTATGGGCACTTTATGTTGGTAAATTTATTTGCTAAACATTACGACGAAACAACGGCAGCTACTGATTTGGGGGTGCCCTACATAGAAACACCCGAAACAGTTTTTATTGCCACTTATAAGAGAAATACAGTACAACAAGTATATGATAAAGTTGAAAGAGACATGCTTCTTGGCTTGGAATTGCTTGACGATAGCTTTTTTTCCAATTCCGGAAAATACCATTTCAATAGAAATGCAGCTTTAGCCTTTGCTTCAAGGTTTTATCTGTTTAAAGCAGATTATGAAGAATGTGTAAAGTTTAGCGACCAACTGTTAGGTTCCGACCCCTCTCCTTTTATTAGAGACATGACATCAACTGCATTTCAAAATGTAAGTTCATCTGTTGATGGTTACCCTCAGTTGTACTCCTCACCTGATCTAGCCAGTAACTTACTGTTGATGAGAAAAATATCTCTTGTACAAAGAAATGATTTTGCTTTTGGACCATTAGACACGAGTTATTCGCAATTGTTTGGGGACAACATGTTTGGTGGCACTACAGACCAGCGAGAAAACCCTGCTTTTGTAAAAGGAGACAATTCGGTTTTCCCAGTCAGGTACCAGAGTCTTTTTGAAAGAAGTAGTTTAAATTCCAACACTGGACTTCCTTACCATATAGCGCTTTCTTTCAGAGGAGAGGAAGTTGTCTTAAACAGAGCAGAAGCCAACATTTTTCTAAATAGAATCGATGATGTTATCAGTGACTTGCAAGCTTTAACAGACCGAAGGTATAGTCTAGGATCAGGAAGTAACAGAACCATTACCATCGAGAAGATTCGATCTTTCATTGGCATTTCCAACAATGACAGGTTTGCACTCTACATCTATATTGTAGAATTGGAAAGAAGGAAGGAGTTTATTACTCAAGGCATGCGTTGGTTTGACATCAAAAGGTTAGGCATAGAAGTGACCCATGTATTGCAAGATCAATTTTCAACAATCACCCTGGAACAAGATGACTTGAGAAAAGTAATTCAAATTCCAAAAACAGCTATTGATGTAGGTGGACTTGCAGCTAACCCAAGATAATTATAGAAATGACAAATTTGTATAAGACATATAATAAAATTACCAACGGGCTCAAATCAAAGAGTTGGGTTATGTTTCTGCTCATGCTGATCGCTTGCTATCCCTCAGAAGATTTGAATATCCCTGTGGGAAATGATGACAATATCCCAGCTACAGATCTTGATATTTATATTCAAAAGGAGTTTATAGACAAGTATGACATGGCCATCAGGTATAAATACGTGGACAACTATGTAAACCCAGGAGAAAGAGTGGCGCCTCCATCAGTAGATAACGTAAGGCCAATGTTGGATTTTATAGAAGATTTTTGGATTAATCCATATTTGGAAATTGATAATGGAGAAACTTTTTTCAAAGAACATGTACCACCTGAAATAATCTTTTTAGGTGGATTAATTTACAATTCGGATGGGACGGTAACACTGGGAACGGCAGATGCCGGTGCTAGAATCACCTTTACGAATGTAAATGGAATTGATCCAGAAAATGAAAATTGGGTGTCGCAACAACTCAATGTGGTCTATCATGAATTTGCACACACCATTCATCAGAGGTATAAACTTCCTGCTTCATTTGAAACAATTTCTCCTGCTGGATACACGAGCGCAGGAGCTTGGTTTACTCTTACCAATGAAGAAGCTCTAAGGAGAGGATTTGTTTCACCCTATGGAACTAGCAATCCCAATGAAGATTTTGCTGAAACTGTGTCTTTCTTCCTGTTTGACAAAGATTTCTATAACAACTACATCACTCAAGAAG
>CAXBNB010000327.1:0-5434 GCA_963976505.1 uncultured Reichenbachiellaceae bacterium | reverse complement strand
CATTCTAATTATGTTGAGTTTTTAAATAATCCTCCGGTTGACACGGTTACTGTATACACTTCGCTCGGCGACTTGCCTAAAATATCTAAAGATACTTTGACTTCTTTGTGTGATTTGGTTAGAAGTGATGAAGCCTATAAGAACTGGGACTATGAGCGTGGCTTTACTCAGGTTTTGGATAAACATGAATTTTCCGTAAAGAAGATAGACGATTTGGTTTGGTGTGAAATTGACGATGAAAACCATCTTAAAAGGGCAAAGGAACTCATCTATCCTAAATTGATCCAAAAAGTCAGTTTGCTGTATTTACTGTTTTTTGTGCCAATAGCCTGTTGATTTGTCTCTGACAGCATCTGCACCAATATACCCATAATAGTGCTCTAAATATGCCTTGGGTTGGTTTGGAATAAAAGTTGAAGCTTCGAGGAATATGGTTTTTTTTAACGGCAAAACAATATTTTTTAATAGCGGTTTTACTTCACAAGGGTATTTGGTGATTTCATAGTTGGTCAGCATTTCATCTTTATCTTCATAAAAATAAAGATCTATTTTAAATCCTTTGTATTGTATAAACAGTTTTGGTCCCCTATGCCTATGGGATGAGTCATACATCTCAAAACCGTTAGGCAAGGAGTGTCTGGACTCCCATAATTTTTGATAAAAACATTCAGGTATTCCAAAGTCAATATCCAGGTCAAAGGCTAAAATGTCTTTTTCTCGATAGTATCCTAACAGAGTTCCATAATCCAACCAATAGTCAATATTTAACTGCTGTAGGTGATTATTTGTTACCTGGTAAGCTTGTCGTAAAATAGCTTGTAATCTTTGTTTGTAAAATCCAGGAATAGCAGTAAAAAAGACATTTGTAAATCTTTGTATATGTTGCCATAGATTGATATTCTTCATAACATTGTGTTGGTTTTAAATAAGTCTATTGAATACAAGTAAACAAAAAATTGATATAGTATATACCTGGGTCGATGGTTCCGATGGCGAATTTATAAAAGCCAGTCAACAATACAAGAATAAAAGCGAAGATGTGAATCCAGAGCGGTTTCGGGATATGTATGACATGCTTAAGTACAGTTTACGTTCTGTTGAAAAGTATGTGCCTTGGTTCAATAAAATTTACATTGTCACTCAACGACCACAAATACCAGAATGGTTGGATACTTCACATCCCAATATTCAGATAGTACACCATGATGAATTTTTTGAAAACCAAGAGCACCTGCCTACATTTAATTGTCTGTCAATAGAAAGCTATTTACATAACATTCGCGATATATCTGAATACTTTATTTACTTAAACGATGACTTTCTCTTTGGAAAAACAACACCTTTAGAGTTATTTTTTTCACCAAAAGGAGTGATAAGTATTTTTGGAACAATTTTCGGTGAAAACCTCCCTTTCAGAATTTATGATCGTAAGTTTGACATAATTGGCTTGGGATTAGTAGAACATTGTCCTCTTTTGATCAAAAAGGACTATTGGGCGGATATGATGCATGTACATCCTGACGAAATCGAAGAAACAAGGAGTGGTAAATTCAGAATGGGCTACCACATCAGACCACCTAAATTATATAAGTATTATATGCTCAAGTACCAAGGAAAGTATAGTCGAACAATCAAACTATGGAAGCTGAAGAAGGTAAATATGTTTCATAAGATTACAAACGATCTGTCTTACCAAAAGAAAAGAATAGCCAAATTGAAATCAATGAAGCCCAACTTTTATTGCCTCAATGACGATCAGAAGGATAATCCCAATATGGATGTGGTAGAATTGGTTCAAAATTATCTTCAAGAGACTTATCCCAATCCATCTTCGTTTGAGAAGGTGTAGATTTTCTCATTTAATACCAAAAGATTAATTTAGATATGAAGACGATATTATTTTTTATAAGAAAATCCATTGGTAAGTTTATTTTGGCTTCATTATTAAGTATATCAGGAGGGCTTTGTGGAACTTTTGCGATCAAACAACTTAATGATGCGGTGCATTCTGGGCTGTCTGACCCGAATAAATTCATGCTTTATTTTGGAGTGTCAATTTTTGGTTTTGTCATTCTTTCCGTGATATCTACAAAGGTGTTGGCTGTCATTATTCAAAATTCTATTTTTGAACTTAGGAAAGAGTTTGCGCTAAAATTGACTCAAACCAACTTTGAGAAAATAGAAAATAAGAAAAAGGAAATTCTCAATGTGCTGACTTATGACATTACTACTATTTCCAATCTAATCGACAAAATCCCAAATTTAATAATAAGCCTGTCCTTGTCATTAGGAATACTGGGCTATTTGTTCTACTTATCACCTAAGCTTTCTCTACTTGTAGCGAGCGTTTTTTTGAGCTCATTTGTAATTATCATGCTGACGAATAAAAAGCTCAGATATTATGCTCATAAACACAGGGAGGCCTGGGATAAGTGTTTTGTAAAAGTGAATGATATGGTGTTCGGTCTACGAGAGTTGAATTTAAATGCAGAGCACAAATCCTATTTTGTGCAAAAGGAATTTCCAGATGCTTTGAAGGAAGAACTTCATTACAAGGTTAAAGAAAGGGTTAATATTCAGATTTCAGATAAATTGGCTGAGTCACTTATGTTGGCAGGGTTGGCTGTTATTGTAGTGATTATTTATTATAACCAAATGGTGACTTTCGAATTCTTTTCAGAGTTTATCATGATGTCTATTTTTATGCTTTCCCCAATGGCTAGTGTTGCTAGTTTTATGAAAAACTTACGTCCGTTAGAAGCCGCCCTGAATCACATTGATAACCTAGGTATTTCCTTAACAGTGGATAAAGAACAATATGCTCCTCTTGATAAAAAAGGTGGCGTAGGAGGTGGGTTTTTATGTTTGAAAGATATTGTGTATGAACATACAAGTTTAGATAGTGATTTCTCTTTTACATTGGGACCAATTAACCTTGCTATTAATAGAAATGAAATTTTATTTATCACAGGAGGTAATGGAAGTGGGAAAACTACCTTGTCAAAGGTTATTACGGGTTTATATACACCAAAATCAGGTCAGATACAGATAAATGAGAATAATATAAATGAGGAAAATGTAATGAATCTGAGAAACAAATTTTCTCCCATATACTCCGACAACTATGTATTTGAAAACATAAACTATATTAATTTCGATGAAAAAGAAGTAACCCGACTGCTACATGATTATAAACTCTCTAGTAGAGTGAAATTGGAGAATGGTATTTATTCTGAAATAAATTTATCTACTGGGCAATTGAAACGTTTGGCAATGGTAACTGCTATATTGGAAGATAAGGAGATTTACCTGTTTGACGAATGGGCTGCAAATCAAGATCCTACTTTTAAAAAGCAGTTTTACCACAAACTTTTACCTGACCTTAAGAAAGCTGGTAAAACAATTATTGTTATCTCTCATGATGAGCAATATTACGATTGCGCTGATCGGATAATTAAAATAGTAGAGGGCAAGTATCCTGTTGTTGACATCTCTTACTAGGATATATGAAACATATTTTATTGTATGCAACTGCCAATGATAAACGGAGGTATATTGAAGACATAAGGAACCTGTATAACCTTAGCCGCTATGATACTGGGGTTGGTAAGGTTCAAATGTATATGGCTATTAGTGAGGTGAATAAACCTGATGCAAGAGATTATTTTTTCATAGATAAAATCAAAGGTAAATTTAGAAATCATCCTTTCATAGAGATTAAGGAGGTGTTTTTTAAGAGTAATATTGGTAGAGATTTTAGTTCATATTGTGAGATGTTAAAAAAGGTTTTGGCTCGTTCTACCTCTCCAGAAGATTACACATTTATTAGAAATAGAAGTGCAAGGGGACCCTTTGTTAACAATTGGTTTATCAGATATATAAACCAGTATGAACGGTTTGAAAAAATTGCTATATGTGGGAATACAATTAATATGTATGATCATGACTATCGGAGTTTTAATGTTATTCCTCATGTTCAGTCGTATGCCTTTCTAAGTAAGGCGGGTGTAATGAATAACATTATAGATGTTTTCCCAGGAGTAAAAGAAACTACTCGACTTGGTGTTATCACTAAAGGAGAAATATTGTTGAGCCAGTTACTCATGTCAAAAGGTTACCAAATCACATCTCTAAATGATAAAGAGGGTCTAATTGGTATTGAGTTAATGGATGAAATTAAAGAAAAAAAAAATATAAGTGAAGAACAAAAGTTAGCCAATGGATTGCCATTTTATCATTATCAAGACCTGACTTTTATCCAAAAAATACAATATCATTTACAGTTATTACCGTTTGTTTGGTGGGCTTAGAATAAGAAAATTTTTAATCCCTTAGTCTGTCTCTTAGTGAATTCGCATGTTTTAACATCCATGTGTCTTTAACAACATTAATATGACCATTCATTTTCTCAAAACCTTCTTGAGAATTGTTCCTTGATCGCATTACATTTTGTCTGTTTTTATATTCCTCGAAGGATTTGGTGTAGTAATGATTGATATGAAAACCAGCTTGGTTTTTATCGTCTATAAATTTACCTTTTTTGAAAAGTTTATAACTCCACTTGTGGGAGTTGTACTTGTACCTGTTTTCTGTAATGAAATCAGTATTGCAGATGTCTTTATAGTCTGAATATTCGGCTTCACGTTTCAAAAAGTTTTGAGTTACCAAACCTTCTGGTTTATTCAGATGTCCATTGTATCCGAAATTGTACCGATAGGTTCTTGCTCCTTTTATTTTGTTTAAATCCTGCTCTTTGAGCCAATCAGTTAAGTTATTGCCACGATCGTTAGGGACTAAAAATTCGTCGATATCAATCTTTTGAATCCATTGGGCTTCATGTCTGTAATTTTTAGCACAGTGAGCAAACGCAATATGACTTTTATCTCTTTCATAAAATTTGGTGGTCTTGTCGTATTTGGTGCCATCAAAATGCGTCCATGGATGCCTGGTAACTATTCCCACTTTTTCATACGGTCTCAATAGTTCCATTGCATCTAATCCACCGTCCTGATCATAGAGATAAAAGTGATCTACACCCATCATTAGGTGGTATTCCAGCCATTCTCTGAAATAATTATTTTCATTTTTAAATACAGATACGAAAGTAAGAAAGTGTTTTTTCATCAATTGTTTATCTTGATTCAGTGGCATTGTTTTTACCACAATATTATAGGTTTAAGTTGTAAATCTTAACTGATGTGATAAGTCATGATCAAACTTTGCTTAACCACTGCTTATTTCCAATTTAAATGATTGATCATTGAAGCCCCTAGTTCATTTTTCAATAACTCAATGGAAGTTATTTGTCGGTATAGGCGTGCTTTTTTGCCCAGTTGTTTGAACCAGTCATTTCTTTGATTTCTGGCATCAGATCTAAATTCTTGGTTTTCACTTGGCCTATGTTGCACTACCATCTGATCGTCCACTACTGTCA
>CAXBNB010000326.1:0-5438 GCA_963976505.1 uncultured Reichenbachiellaceae bacterium | reverse complement strand
GGAGGATCTCTATCACAGACTGAGCGTGATCGTGATTAATGTTCCTACACTTAAAGATAGGAAAGAAGACATTCCTCTTTTAGTGGACAAGTTCCTAAATGACATAGCTGAAAGCTACGGGATAATGCCAAAGGCAATAGATAACGCTGCTATCAGCTTACTTCAAAACGGAAATTGGAGTGGTAACATTAGAGAGCTGAGAAATGTATTAGAGCGACTTGTTATAATGAGTGATAAAACGATCACTGAAGTGCATGTCAAAAAATATGCGGATATATAATTACACCCACATTTTACATTCCTAGATTATATTACTTTGACAAGTTCACACTTTTCACATCGTTCTGCGCATAAGTAGGACATGTTCTTTGAGTACAAGCAGTTGCCGCCAAAACAACAAAGGCTAAGATTAAGGCTTTTAATTTCATAATAGTAGAGTTTAACACAATTTTACCTATCTAGGCTTAAATATATATAAAATGACAAACAGTTCAAAAAAATGACTAAGATATCAATAAATTACACCCTCTGATGTCAGAATTATCAATCCGTCCAAGGATTTCAAATTTATTGTTCTTGTCAATCACTCCTATGTCTTTTGTTTCAACGAACGAACAAGAGTGAATATTTGCCAAATCTATCACATTTATTCCTCCAATTTTACCATTTTGTAAAAAATTAAACGGATCGTTAATATCACGTATCAAAACTCGCATCCATTTTGACATGGTAAACAACCCTGCCCCCTTTGAATAAGCTTGAGACATTAACTCGGTCATTCCATATTCTGAATGAATGCCTTCTACCCCAAATCTTTCTTTCAAACAAGCGTGAAGTTCTATCTTCGTAAGGTCCTCACCCCTCCCTTTCATTCCTCCAGTTTCAATGATCACCAAACTAGGATATTTATTTTTTATGTATTTAGAATATTCAAGAAGCGCATAAGAAACTCCAAATAACACAACATGCTCTTGATTGTTTAAGGCACTTTCAATGGCTAAGGATAATTTATCGTAATCATATAGATAGTATCCCGAAAATTGAGAATCGCTATTTTCAATAAAAAAATCAACCATATTTATCAAACCAGAATCTCCTTGTTCCTTATAAGAAGGCAACAATGCCAAAATCGCAGTATCCTTTATATTAGGATAGAGCCCTTCATAAATATCCTTTGTTACTCTATGATAAAAACCTTCATCTTCAATAAGATGCCCACTTCGCATGGTCGAAGTAGTTCCACTACTCAAAAACTTCCTTTGCGCCTGCCATAAGCCTGATTTGACCTCAAAAGATTTAAAAAACTCTATTGGTAAAAATGGGATTGAGTTTACATTCTCCACAGAACCAGGATTAATTCCTAAGAACCGCACAAAATCCCCATAAACTGGGTTGTTGTAATATTGAAAATTAAAAACTTCCAAAGCAACATCTTCAAACGAAATTGAGTCGTTTAGCTCAAGGAATTTCTTGAAGTCATTTAAAGAATTCACAGTGAAATTAGTTAAGGGTTTATTGTTCAATAATTGTATTATATTCGATTAAATTAGCAAATGTAACTGGAATACGAATGGTGAATAAAGAATCTCGGGGAAATTATACTTTTTCAATATGTTTGAATTTGATTTTAATCTTATTTGGAGTAAATTTATTGTCATGCAATGCACCAGATGCCTTCCCAATTGTCCCCAAAATAGGTTTTGATCAGGTTATTTTCAAAGACCTGACAGATGCTCCTGACTCACTTATCATTTATATTAATTTTGAAGATGGGGACGGGGACTTAGGACTGAATAGAGATGAAAATGATTATCCTTATCAAGATTTTGATTTTGTAATAGATGAAGACGGTCGTATTGTAACGCTTAATGCCACAGACGTAAGGCCTCCATTTTATCAATTTTCTTTCGACGCAGGGCAAAATTCTACTCAAATAAGTCAAACCGACAACAGGCCAACCTTCAGCTGTGACGATTACGATATATTATACATTAATGAAGAACGCAATATTTTCATTCCAAAGGATGCCAACACCAATAATATAGACCTCACTCAATTTCATCAGGATACTCTGTATGTTATTAAGAATGAAAATCGAAATAATATTTTCGTTGACTTTCACAGGAAAAGAGGTAGTTCATATGAAATCATTGACTGGAAAAGGGCTTTTGATACCAATGGATGTGGAATAGATTTTAATGCCAGATTTCCAATATTTGATTTACAAAGTCTCAACTCATCTCTAGAAGGCACTATAAAATATGGTATGGTGTCAAGTGGATTTAATGTATTAATCCGTACCGACACTTTCAAACTGTCAGTGAAAATAAAAGACAGACAGCTTCATGACAGTAATGTTATAGAAACCGGAGACCTAACATTGCAGGATTTAAGGCAATTTTAATAGAGTGGCGGAAAGCTTTTAGGATCAGTTTCTGCCATTAGTTCATAAACCTTTTCGAAAATTTCTTCCGTATTTGGTTTAGAATAATAATCTCCATCTGAGCCGTAAGCAGGTCTGTGTTCTTTTGAAGATATGGTGAGAGGTTTAGAATCAAGGTATCTGTATCCTCCTTGTTCTTCAAGAACTTTTTGCATCATATAAGCAGTGGCACCACCCGGTACATCTTCATCTGCAAAAACAATGCGATTGGTTTTCTTAAGAGATTTTAGAATATCATGATTCAAGTCAAATGGAGCCAATGTTTGCACGTCTATGACTTCAGCATCAATACCAAAATCAGATAATTGCTTGGCAGCATCCATTACAATTCTGCACATAGACCCATAAGTCACTATCGTGATATCTTTACCTGCTTTTAGAATTTCAGGTTGCCCAAGAGGCACTCTTACTTTTCCGATGTTTTCAGGCAATTTTTCTTTAAGACGATATCCATTCAAACTTTCTATGATAATGGCTATATCGTCAGACTCAAGCATGGTATTATAAAAGCCTGCTGCTTGAGTCATGTTTCTTGGCACCAACAAATAAATCCCTCTAAGCGATCCCAATATCATGCTCATAGGAGATCCAGAATGCCACACCCCTTCCAATCTATGTCCCCTGGTTCGGATGATTAAAGGCGCTTTTTGACCTCCTTTGGTTCTATAATGTAGGCAGGCCAAATCGTCAGTCAAAACCTGAATACAATAATATATATAGTCTAAATACTGAATTTCGGCGATAGGTCTAAGTCCACGCAATGCAGCGCCTATCCCCTGTCCCATAATAGATGTCTCCCGAATTCCGGTATCGGTCACCCTTAACTCTCCATATTTGTCTTGCAAGCCAGCCATTCCCTGATTCACATCTCCTATCTTTCCTACATCCTCACCCATAGTAAAAACTAAAGGGTTTCTTTTGAAGATATCGTCAAATGCGGCATTCAACACTTCTCTACCATCAACCATCTTAAACTCCTTAGAGTAAACAGGGTGTATTGGCGTAATATTCAGCGCAGATTGTTCTGACTCGCTGTATACATGACTTGAGTATTCGTCATGTCTAATCTTTTTACCTTTATTTATCCAATCAACAAGGAGCCTTCTTTCAGCAAAATCTTCTTTTCGAGTCCATCTCAAACTTTTCTTTGCAGCCCGTTCCACATCCAATTTATTTGGACTTACAGTTTCTCTGAGTGTGTTCGTTAATTGAGTCAACTGATTTTTATATTGACTTTTTGATGCCAGTTTGCTAATTAAGCTCAACACTTCGTTGACCTCACCTTTAACACTCCCTAAATAAGCCTTCCAAGCAGTGTTCTTTGCATTTTTGGCAATGTTTTTTGCCTCTTCTTCTATAACATCGAGTTCATTATCCGTAGCTATGCCCTCGGACAATATCCATTCTCGCATTTGTTTATTGCAATCATACTTTCTTTCCCAATCCAATCTCTTTCTGGATTTATACCTTTCATGAGACCCTGAAGTGGAATGCCCTTGAGGTTGGGTTACTTCTACAACATGCACCAAAACCGGCACATGCTCTTCTCTGGCAATTTTCTCTGCCTTCTTAAATGTTTCGCATAATCCTAAGTAGTCCCAACCTTTAACTACAAATATCTCTATTCCCTTTTCGTGTTCATTTCTTTGAAAACCTGCCAACGCTTTAGAAATACTACTTTTAGTGGTGTGGTATTTATTTGGCACAGATATGCCATACTCATCATCCCATACTGCTAGTACCATTGGCACTTGCAGTACACCTGCGGCATTTATCATCTCAAGAAATGCTCCCTCAGATGTAGATGCATTCCCTATCATTCCAAAAGCCACTTCATTTCCCTTATCAGAAAAGGCCTTATACGCATGCAGTTCTGGATTCTCTCTATAAAGTTTAGATGCATAGCCTAGCCCTAGTAAACGAGGGATTTGTCCGGCAGTGCAGGATATATCAGCACTGGAATTTTTCATTTCCATGAGGTTTTTCCAGTTGCCATTATCATCTAAAGACCTTGTTGCAAAGTGGCCATTCATTAACCTACCGCCTGAGGCCGGTTCAGCTTTCACATCAGTATGTGCATATAATTGTGCAAAGAATTCTTGTGATGTCAATTCACCAATGGCCATCATAAAGGTCTGATCACGATAATACCCAGAACGAAAATCTCCGTTCTTGAATACTTTAGCCATTGCAATTTGTGGAATTTCTTTGCCGTCACCGAAAATTCCAAACTTGGCCTTTCCCATGAAAACCTCTTTTCGACCAATGTAGCTGTTCTCTCTACTTTCTACGGCCAATTTATAATCACTCAATATTATCCCGGTTTGGAGTTTATTATCAACCGACAACTGAGTAAGGTTTTGCATACGAACTAAGTGAATTTAGTGGCGAAATGTTTAATAATTAAGCGACAAATTTATACAATTCAATTAAATTATCAAAAAGGTATTCCCAACACCACAACCAATTTTAATACTGTTAATATTAAATAATATTACTTAATAGTTATATAATTTGTTTTTACATAAAAATTCGAAATATTATTCTTAAAATATTCATTTAATCTATTAAAGAAACCTGTAACAAATTAATATTAAAATAAAGTATTGAATATTAGCCTACACGCTCCTCTAAGGCTATAATTTTTTACTTCTCTAATATATTTGCGACACCAACAAAAAAATCGAGCCATGATAATAGGAGTGCCAAAAGAAATTAAAAATAACGAAAACCGTGTAGCCTTAACCCCTGCAGGAGTTAAGGAAATTAAAAAACACGGGCATCAAGTCTTTGTACAAAAATCAGCCGGAGTGGGTAGTGGCTTCATTGATGATGACTATAGCCAGTCCGGAGCAGAACTACTTGACACCATAGAGGAAGTGTATGCCGCCGCTGAAATGATCATTAAAGTAAAGGAGCCAATAGCTCAGGAATACAGCCTAATTAAAGAAAATCAGCTTGTATTTACTTATTTCCACTTTGCTTCTTACGAACC
>CAXBNB010000325.1:0-5446 GCA_963976505.1 uncultured Reichenbachiellaceae bacterium | reverse complement strand
TATAAGCCCAACATTCAGAAATCTTCATTCACCGAGGAAATGACTTCACTTGTCGAAAAAGTTTCTAGTATTAAAGAAGAACTTCATTTATCATAGCTAAATGGGACTGTTTTTCAACATTATAAGAAATAATTATATTATAATTGTAGCACGATTGATTCATAGGATTATTTAACAATTATATTGTACTTAATTAATATTTGAATCAATTGTAATTTTGTATGATGAAAAAGGAAATGAATTATCCCACTAAAAGGGTCAATAATAGTTTCAAATATCATTATATTTAATTCAGATAACTTTTGAAGCAAATTAAAATAAGGAAGTGGATACTTTTATAAGCTTAGCATTAATTGCAGTTGGTTTTGTCTTACTGATAAAAGGTGCAGATTATCTCGTAAATGGCGCTTCCTCGCTTGCCAAAAGATTTAATGCTTCTGATATTGCAATAGGCCTAACGGTAGTAGCCATGGGTACATCAGCTCCTGAACTTGTTGTGAATCTCATATCAGGCGCTAAGGGTGCCAATGATGTTGTATTTGGAAATATCATTGGGTCCAATATTTTCAATATGTTTCTGATCCTGGGTTTGGCTGCTGTCATATACCCCATCACAGTGCAAAAAAATGCGCTTTGGAAAGAAGTACCCTATTCTTTGGCCATCACGGTCGTTTTTTGGGTATTGGTAAATGACAAGCTATTTTTTGGTGCAGAAACCAATGAAGCAAGTACAATCGACGGTATAATACTGTTGGCGCTCTTCTTGATTTTCTTGGTATACGTCTTCTTAAACATGAGCAACGGTGGATCAGAATCGACCACTGATGATGAAGACATTGAGCTCTACGGAAGTATTAAAACAACCGTACTAATAGTAGTCGGCATATCTGGCTTAGCATTTGGTGGTCAAATGATTGTAGATAATGCCATAAAAATCGCAGAAAGTTTTGGTGTCAGCCAAAGACTTATCGGTTTGACAATACTTGCTGCAGGTACATCGCTTCCCGAATTAGCAACCACAGCAGTAGCTGCATTCCACAAAAAATCAGATTTAGCTGTTGGCAACATCATTGGGTCAAATATTTTCAATTTACTCCTAGTCCTCGGAGCAACAGCAGTATTTAATGCCCCTCTTACGTTTGATACCGTTTTGAATACAGACCTCTACATTGTCATGTTAGGCACAGTGCTTTTGTTCCTCTTTATGTTTACTTTCAACAAGTACAAACTAGATAGGGTTGAAGGTGGTGTATTCCTTCTTGGCTTTGTAGCTTACATGATTTTCCTTTTTCAGAGACTGTAAAGGCTTTCCTATTTAGAATTAGCTTAAATTAATTCTTCAACCTTAAAGTCAAAGGTTGTTTTACGAATTGATATTACGCCCTATTTACTTTTTATCTCATTTTTCGCTCTTTTTGAAAAAAAATTGGTTTAGGTGCAACCATATACTTTTGAAATGCATCTCATAAGCAAATAATCTAAGAACTCTCATTTTAAAACTTAGTAATCATGCTTAAAGTTTACATTCTCCTAGCAATCAGTTTAATTCTTACTCTTCTCTCCAAAACTCAAGCCCAAGACTTCTCTTTTAAGGAAGAATATTCTATTGCCCAGCCTTCGGAATTAAAAATCCTTACCAATGATGGAAACATTCAAATAATGCCTTCTACCGGCAACAAAGTGGAAGTTTATTACATTGTAAAAAAAGACATGAGAATAATAGACATCAATAGAGCTGAGTTGGAAGAAAAATTAATTCTTGAAGTAGAAAAGAATCAAAACAGCCTTGAAATTAAAGTAACCCAAAAGAACGGTTTTTCTAATTGGAGAAATAGAATGTATGTGTCGTTCAAAGTCTTAGTTCCAAAACAAACGTCCTGCGAGTTGCAATCATCTGATGGAAACATCCATATCGAAGGATTAATCGGAAACCAGGATCTCAAAACAAGTGATGGAAATATCCATATAAGAAATATTGTCGGAAATGTCGATGGGCGTACATCTGATGGCAACATTGATATTGAACAAGTACAAGGTTCGAATAGTCTTGTCACAAGCGATGGCAACATTCAAATAAGAAAGATAACCGGTCAAATAACTGGGCGTACATCAGATGGGAATATAGATATTAGTACAGTAAACGGAAACGTACGTATGGTCACCAGTGATGGTAATATAGTTGGCGCAAATATTCAAGGAGATCTTGAACTTACTACCAGCGATGGAGACATTCATTCAACAAACACCAATGGCAATACAAATTTGAAAACGTCAGATGGCAATGTGCTTTTTGAAGATCTTTCCGGATCACTGAAAGCCACCACATCTGATGGAGATATTAGAGGCAATATCAACGAGCTGAAAAACAAACTAGAATTGCGCACCAATGATGGTAACATTGATGTAAGTGTACCAGATGGACAAGGACTCAATCTTGCCTTAAAAGGAGAAAAGATTCGAACAGAATTGAAAAAATTTGATGGTACTTCAAAAGATAATTCAGTAACCGGAAAAATCAATGGTGGCGGAATTCCTGTAGAACTTGTAGCTAATGACGGAAATGTTACTTTGCTATATAAATAATTGATTTTATATTAATAAAAGCCCTGAACCCCTTAGGCCATTCATTGTAAAACTATCCATAAAAATCTCTATATCACCTAATTGACTCTCATTAAATTGCTTTTCAAAATCTGAATAAGTAGCCAACTTTTCGTTATAAATTGACAATGTGGGCAACACTTCAAACAACCATTTACCCAATGGTTGTTTCATATTGAGCACAACATCTTCTTGCTTGGTTGTTATCGACAATTCAGCCATATCTGTCGATTTCCCTTTTTTCTTTTTAGAATAAAACCGTACCAAAGGCAAACTCCCTATCCATATTATTTTGGTATGCTCTCCAAATTCTGCTCCCTCATTTTCAATTAGAATCTTTTCTATAAAATCTGGAGACATTTTGGTTTTAGGTACATTGAATTCAAACCATTCACTTAAGTTAAAATCAAAACAAATGCCATGCATGTAGTTGAAAATTGATTTTTTTAGCCCTTCACTATACACTTCATGGATGGCTCCACTCCTATCAATATGCCTCAAATCATTGTTGGCAAATGTACCTGACTGACCCGTAATAGGTTCTACCTTAAATTTTTCAGGAAACATCCCCACAGGACTATGAGCTGTCATGGCAAACTGATGCCAGTACCCTGACTGAATAATGCCGTGCATAAACATTTGTCTGACGACCTCCAATGAATCAATTGTTTCCTGTGCTGTCTGAGTAGGGAACCCATACATTAGATAGGCATGCACCTTGATTCCTGCTTCAGTAAAATTTGCTGCAACAGTAGCTACTTGAGCTACAGTCACTCCTTTTTGTATCATTTCAAGCAATCGGTCTGATGCTACTTCTAACCCACCTGAAACTGCTATACAACCTGATTTTGCTAACAACTGGCACAAATCAGCTGTGAAGCTTTTTTCAAAGCGAATATTTGTCCACCAAACAACTGTTAAACCTCTCCGAATAATCTCCAATGCCACATCGCGCATCAAAGCTGGAGGTGCTGCTTCGTCAACAAAATGAAAACCATTTTGGCCTGTTTGTTCAATCAATTCTTCTATTCTGTCACAAATAATGTTCGCTGTTACCGGTTCATATCTTTTGATATAATCAAGAGATATATCACAAAATGTGCATTTGCCCCAATAACAACCATGCGCCAAAGTGAGTTTATTCCACCTCCCGTCACTCCACAGTCTATGCATGGGATTAGCTATCTCGATTACCGATAAGTAGTTATCTAAAGGCAAATCAGAATAATCCGGAGTACCTACTTCACGTTGAGGCACATCTTTTTCTTTTGACCCATTGAAATACGTTACCTGACCATTGCTGACAGCAAGTATTCTTTTCAATTCACTAATATCTCTTTTACCCGACAAATGTTCAATTAAATGAATAATCGGTGCTTCACCGTCATCAAGAGAAATATAATCTATAAAGTCAAAAACACGGGCATCTTTCACTGTCCTCAACTCTGTATTGGCATAGCCTCCTCCCATCACTATTTTTATGTCAGGGTAGTGAGTTTTCAACCATTTCCCACATTTTAACCCTCCATAAAGGTTGCCGGGAAAGGGTATCGACATTGCAACCAAGTCAGGTTGATACATTTCAATTTTTTGTTTCAGAACCTTCAAAAGAATGCCATCAATAAAACTGTCTTCCTCTTGCAGTGCCTCATGAAGTGGATCAAATGAATTGGCTGAAAGAGCGAGGCGTTCAGCATACCGACTAAATCCAAAATGTGGATCAATACTTTCCTTGATAAAATCAGCAATATCTTCCAAGTAAAGTGTAGCCAAGTGCCTTGCTTTGTCTCGGCTCCCCATAGTACCAAAGGCCCATTCCAAATCATCCAGTTGGTCAAACCTAGAAGCTTCAGGTAGGTAATTCCCCTCACAAATCACATGAGCCAGTGTTGGATTTTTATCCTGTAAAAAATCAATTACAACATCTATAGTTCTCAAATACTCATCGCTTAACTTTAGTATCCTTTGTGCATTATGCGACAAATCCAATTCGAGTTGGCTTACAGATTCAAAAAGCATTTTTAAGCCATTGACAGAAAACAATTCCAGAATTACTTCAATCCCCAAATCCAACTGATAAGACGCTATACCTTTGGTCTTAAGAAAACCTTTAAGGTATGGAGTTGCCGGATAGGGTGTATTCAACTGTGTGAATGGTGGCGTAATGAGGAGTATCTTTTGATTCAAAATCAGTCAATCTTAGATGAATCCACAAAGCTAGAAGAAAAGCAGAAGCAAATTGTTGAAATAGTGATATAGATCATACATTCAGTGAGAAAAAAAATAATATTACTTCATAGTTTTGCCAATCAACTATTTCAAACAACTACAGTCATCTTACTTAATGCGATTATTATTCATCAGCCTAATATCTCTTTCCTTATTTTCTTGCTCCAAGCAAAAATCAAAAAAGAATCGAACCAAAAAAATTGAAAGAAAGGAACTCAATGCCCTTGAAATAATCGTCAAAAATGACTGTTTACATTGTCACAGTATAGAAGACAAGGTAGTGGGGCCGCCGTACTTAGATATTGCTCGACGACACCAAAATAATCCCGAAATGAAGCAAATACTATCCACTAAAATCATAGAAGGGGGAGGTGGTCTTTGGTATGGAGGTATGATGTCAGGGCATCCATTACTAAAGAAAAAAGAAGTAAATCTTATTGTAGAGTGGATATTGTCTCTCGATAAAAAACGATCCAATCAACTTGCCACTTCAAGAAAATCTAATTTATCTTCTATTTATAATCAAAAGGGTTCTCCAAGTGATTCTAGCAAAATAAAAATGGAGGTTTTTAAACTTGAACAGGTAATAACTAATTTTTCTACTTTCGACAAAACT
>CAXBNB010000324.1:0-5472 GCA_963976505.1 uncultured Reichenbachiellaceae bacterium | reverse complement strand
TCAGGTACTATTACTGATGCAGACAATGGGGATACTTTGCCAGGAGCTACTGTGCAAGTAAAAGGTACACAGAATGGAACAGTGTCAGATATCAATGGCAATTTCAAATTGAGTGTACCAGATGATGCCCTCACTCTTGTGGTAAGCTATATTGGTTATGATGAGACCGAAATAGCCATTGCAGGAAATGCCGCTCAGGTTTTCAATATTAAACTGAATGCTTCATCTGAGGCTTTGGACGAAGTAGTAGTTACAGCTTTAGGAATCGAGAGAGAAAAACAATCATTGGGGTATGCGGTACAGGAAATTGATGGAGAAAGCCTCAATCAAGCCAGAGAAAGTAACTTTACCAATGGTTTGTCTGGTAAAGTGGCAGGACTTAACGTGCAATCAAATGCTGGTGTGGGTAGTTCTACACGTCTAATCCTAAGAGGGGAATCTTCTCTCGGGCTTAATGGAAACCAGCCGCTGTTTGTAGTTGATGGTGTTCCTATTAGTAATGAGATAAACAATTTTACTTCTGCAGATTATGGCAATGCTGCCTCAGAAATTAACCCTGCAGATGTAGAAAGTGTAAATGTATTGAAAGGACCCGGTGCTGCTGCACTTTATGGTTCTAGAGCTGCTAATGGTGTAATTGTAATCACAACGAAAAAAGGAAAGAAGAACAGAGGAATTGGTGTTTCAGTAAATACCTCATTTACCTCAGAAGAAGTGTTGAGACTTCCTAAATTCCAGAATGAATTTGGTGGAGGTAACAACGGCTTGTTTGAAGGTTCTAATTTTGGGTATTCTGCCGGGATTTATCCCAATGGAGTGCAGGATGGATATGATGAAAGTTGGGGCCCTAGGTTAGATTTCGGACCAAATCGTGCTCAATTCAACTCTCCAACTACTGGTGGATACCGAGGTGGAGATGTGCACTTGAGTGATCGAGGACATGTAATTCCTACACCATGGGTATCACAACCGAATAATGTAAATGACTTTTTGAAACAGGAAATACAGCATTTACCAACGTAGCTGTTACTGGAGGTAATGATGTTGGGTCTTTTAGAGCGTCTTACACCCGTACCGATCAAAAGGGTATAGTGCCTAACAATGATCTACAGAGGAATACTTTCGCAATCAATACCAGTTATAAACTTACTGATAAGTTTACAGCCGCGGTTAAGATGAGCTATATTAAAACTGAAAGTACAAACCGTCCAGATCAAGGGTATGGAAGAAATACTCCAATGTATTTTATCCTATGGATGACTCGTCAGACCAATATGAACAGTCTGAGAGACTATTGGCAACCTGGCTTAGAAGGTGTCCAACAATATCAGTATAATTATGGTGAAAACCATAACAACCCTTTCTTTTATCAGTACGAAAATACAAGTGCACAAAACAAAGACAGATTGCTCGGAAATGTGTCTTTGACCTATGACTTTACTGATAAATTAAGTCTGATTGTACGAACAGGTACAGATTTTTACAACGACAATCGACCTACACGCAATGCTGTAAGTACTGTGAGTGTACCGAATGGTTCATACCGTGAAGTAAATATCTTTTTTGAAGAAAGAAATACAGACATGTTGTTGTCCTATGATTTCAAGGCGGTAGGTGATTTTGGGATTAAAGTATCAGCTGGAGCTAACAGAATGGATCAAAAAGGAAATTCTACCAATTCTTTTGCCCCATCACTTTTATCTCCAGGTATTTATAGCTTGAGCAATTATGGGTCTGCTTTGGTAGTTGGTCAATCTAGATTTACTAAAAGAATAAATAGCGCATACGGATTAGCTCAGTTTGATTATCAAAACAAGTTGTTCATGGATGTGACTGCCAGAAATGATTGGTCCAGTACATTGCCAGCAGGTAACAATTCTTATTTTTATCCTTCTGTATCTACCAGTGCTTTGTTCAATGAAATATTTGAATTGCCGTCAATTTTCAATTTAGTGAAGTTGCGTGCTGGATGGGCTGAAGTAGGAAAAGACACAGGTCCATACCAATTGTATAATGCATACAACACACAAAATCCATTTGGAAATACTCCAGTTTTGTCAGAAACTTCGGGACTGAAAAACCCAGATCTTAAACCTGAATCCATCAATACTTATGAATTAGGGTTAGAGTTATCGTTGCTTGAAGACAGAATTGGATTAGATTTTACCTATTATGATATTCGTTCTCGTGACCAGGTAATAAACATTCCACTTTCCAATACTTCTGGTTATGGCTCTAGGGCCATCAATGCAGGAGAAATTAAAAACCAAGGCATTGAAGTAATGTTAAGAGGAACACCACTTAAATTGGCCAATGGATTTAAATGGAATATCAATGTAAACTTTTCAAGAAACAGAAGTTCTGTAGTTGAACTTACCGAGGGGATCAATGCAATCGTTCAATCTGCTCCAGGTGAGGAGGCAACCGTAGAAGCGAGAGTAGGGGAAAGAATGGGAGCATTGTATGGTCCAGGTTTCGAAAGGGTAGAAAGTGGTGCTTTGAAAGGGGAAATCATTATTTCTTCCAATGGAGACCCACTCAAGACAACTAGTCCGATTTATTTAGGAAACTTCAATTCAGATTGGACAGCCGGTATTAGCAATGAGTTTACTTATAAAGGTTTTTATGCCAGGGCACTGTTTGATATTCGTCAGGGTGGAGTATTTATTTCTAGGTTTTACAACAAAGCCATGGGAGCAGGTCAGTTAGAAGAAACTGCTATCGAAAGAGGAGCCAGAGCCCCAGGCACAGAATATGATGGATTGTATTATCATGCTGGTGCTGCAGACAATGGAGATGGTACTTACAGTCAAAACCTTGTAAGTACAGACGGTACAGCGAGTGAGGGAATTTGGGGTACTACTGCAAGAAACTTCTACAAAAGATACCATGACCACAATTCAGAATCTCAGGTGTTTGATGCTTCTTATTTAAAGTTGAGAGAAGTAGCCATTGGTTACAACTTACCAAATAGCCTGATGGGTAATTTGCCCTTTAGAGATGTGCGGATATCCATATCTGGACGGAACCTAAAACTTTGGACTGATAATCCTCATATCGATCCGGAAGGAGCTGTGGCTACTTCAGGTGGTGGATTGATTCCTGGATTTGAAAACATGAGTTTACCATCTACCAGAAGTTGGGGGTTTAATATCAATTTTAGACTTTAAAAGATACCAATCATGAAAAAAGTAATAAATAAATCAATATTTGTTCTGTTGGTATTTCAACTAGTATCTACCAGTTGTACCGATGGATTTGAAGAGATAAATACCAATCCTAATCAAACGGAAGTAGTGACCAATCCAGGTCTATTGTTACCAGGAGTGATCAGGAGTAGCATGGATGATTATTTCACAGGCTCTTGGAGACGTGGAAATGTTGTTGCAGACTATATGGCGAATCAATTTGTGAGTGCATTTGATTGGACTCCTAGTGATGCGACTGAATATTTTCTATGGTCATTCTATGATAGACTTAGAGATTTACAAGGTGTAGCTGATATTGCTGAGACCCAAGGGCTAAAAAACTTTCAGGGTGTTGCATTGGTTTTAAAATCATTCTTGTTTCAGAATCTGACAGATATATATGGAGATATACCGTATTCAGAGGCTGTTAAAGCGAAAAGTGAAGGGATCAACTATCCGAAATATGATACTCAGGAAGAAGTGTATAACGGAATTCTAAGTGATTTGGAACTGGCAAATACTTTGCTTTCAACCAGTAATGGAGCAATTACAGGTGATATCCTTTTTAATGGAGATGTCACTAAATGGAAAAAGTTTGCCAATTCATTGAGATTAAGGTGTTTGTTGAGAATTTCAGACCGAAAAGATCCTTCGGCTGCAATGCAGCAAATTGTAGGAGATCCGGTAACCTATCCGATTTTTGAAGACAATGACGATCAGGCTGCTTTGCAATACTTGAATCAATTAGGAAATGAGTATCCTAGATTTAGGTCTGCAGTAGGTCAATATGTTACTTCGACCCATGCATCTAAAACCATGGTGGATCTTTTGACAGCAATGGACGATCCTAGATTGTACGTATTTGCTCTCCCTACTGCGAGCACAGCAGGAAGTGCCAATCCTGAATATGTAGGAGTGCCAAATGGCATATCAAATGAAAGTCAATATAACGGTGGTGAGGCAAACCAATCTATAGCTGGTTTGTTGTGGGCACCTTATGATTATGATCCTGAACTAGCTTCGCCTACTGCAGCTCAAAGTCTTTTGATGACATATGCAGAATTGCAGTTGATCCTAGCAGAAGCGGCAGAAAGAGGATTTATCACTGGAGATGCTGAGGCATACTATACCAGGGGTATTCAAGCACATTTTGACTACTATGCAAGTAGGATTCCGGATAATTTCACATTCCCAACGGCAGCTGATGTGCAGCCAGACCCTTCTTACTTCACGCAGGCTGATGTAGTTTATAGTGGTACACAGGAAGAAAAGCTAGAAAAAATAGCACTTCAGAAATGGTTGGCATTGTTCAACAATGGTTACGAAGGATGGTTCGAATGGAGAAGAACAGGTATTCCGAATATTGTACCTGGACCAGCAAGTCTTGGATTCGTACCTGTGAGACATTTATATCCGCTTACTGAGCAAGGGCTAAACAAAGCCAATTATGACGCAGCAGTCGCAAGACAAGGTTCGGATAATACTCAGACCAAGGTTTGGTGGGACGTGGATTAATCATTAAAATTTTGAATTATGAAAAATAAAATAATTATAGTTGGCAGCATTATTATGCTGCTGACACAGATAAGTTTTGCTCAGGCTCCTATTGTTTATCTTCCTTTGGATAGTGACCTGAACGATGAAAGTGGTAATGACCTGCATGCAACCAATGGAGGAACAGCCGATGCGGAGTTTGTAAAAGATGCAGAAAGAGGAGATGTAGCCTTTTTTCCATTGGCTTCACATGCACAGCTTCCGCTAGATCCGAAACTAGATTTTGGAACGGAGGATTTTTCGTTTGCTTTTTGGGTGAAGATTGATGACGCAACTCTATCAACTACCAGTGACCCTGCTGTTATCAGTAACAAAGATTGGGGTAGTGGTAGCAATACTGGCTTTGTACTGGCTTTAGATGGAGCTGGTGTAGTTGGAGAGCATCAATGGACATTGAATGTAGCTGACGATCATACAGACAATAAGCGATTGGATTGGGATGCAGATGACAATGCTACTCCAAATTTGGTCGACAATTCATGGCATTTTATTGCAGTGTCTTTTGAAAGGGGTGCTACTATGAATGTGTATTTTGATGGAGAATTAAAACAATCTGATCCCGCATTGGATTCAAAAGATTTGACACTGCTCCCTGGTAATTTGTCTGACCCCACTTTGCCTTTTACCATCATGAATGATGCAACAGGTGCTTACAATCAGTCTCGTGATTTTGAAGCGTCTTTGGATGACATCCTTATATATGACAGGGTGATTAGTGCTAATGAAGTAG
>CAXBNB010000323.1:0-5482 GCA_963976505.1 uncultured Reichenbachiellaceae bacterium | reverse complement strand
AATGGGTGTAAAATGTAAATGGCCAATAATAGCCAATTGAGGTTTGAGTAATAAATGGGATATTATAGAGAATAAGAATTGAGCTTTATTACCTCGAAAACCTTTAATTTTTTGATCTCTTTTATCGTCATTTAGGGCGATAATCGTAAGCCTATAATTATGGAGGGAATTAATCAGGTTCTTGTTAAAATTAGAAATTCCACCATGACTTTTGGTATCTGTTAAGATAAGTAATAAAGGTTTTGGTTTTTGAGTGCTCAAATTATACTTTTCTACCAAGTAGAGTTGTCTAAAAGTCAATATTAACTTAGATATTCAACATTCTGAGAAAATGGCTGCTAAATTTCAATTAAAGAAAGTTAAACATCAAAATCTGATAAAAATCAGTATTAATTGGATGTTTTAAATGGAGTCGCCAATCAAATATTTACTAATATTGTGTCATGATTAAAAAGTCGCTATTGGCTGTAGCAGCCATGTTGTTTTTTAGTGTAAAGTCATTTTCACAATGTGCGATGTGCAAAACGACTGTTGTCAACAACGTAAACAACGGCGAATTGAATCTCGCCGAAGGACTAAACTTCGGCATTATATATTTGTTTTTTACTCCCTATTTAGTCATTGCAGTAGTAGCATTTTTTTGGTATAAAAACAGCAGATCCAATGCAAAAAATAAGCAGTACAAAAGCCTTACTTGATTGTAAATGTCCTCGATGTAGGCAAGGAGATTTATTTCAACTACCTCTTAATAAATTTCTTAAAAACAGGTCGATGTACAATAAGTGTACGGTTTGTAATCTGGCCTTTGAGCCCGAACCAGGGTTTTATTATGGAGCCATGTTTATAAGCTATGCCGTGTCTGTGGCTGTTTCTATTACTTCAGGACTAGTGTTGTATAATTTCTTCAACGATCCTGATATCTGGATATACCTACTCACAGTGTTGTTTTTCATGTTGCTACTTTCTCCATTGACATACAGGTATTCCAGGTCTCTTATGCTCCATATTTTTGGTGGCATTCAATTTGATGCAAGCTACATCAAAGGATAAATATTTTTGGTCGGAGCAACTAATTGCACCTCTTGTGATCAAATTGATTAAATCCGTTTAATTTTATTCAATAGTCTTGAACTTTTGGATGTGCCGAAGGTTCAGCAGTCTTTTGAGTATAAATATGGTAATTTGAAAGTTCAACAATTTCTATTGTCTTATAAATTCACTGCATTATTGGCCTTGACATTGGGGCTGTTATTGTATTTGATTGGCTTGTTTGGAAAATCTGACTCAACAATCATACAAGCAAATATTGAAGCCAATTTGACCAAAGAATTGAGCATGCAGCAAGACTACATCAATGCTGTAAGTTCAGATTTTTCTCTCCTGTCATCTGGAGATTTTGGTAAAGGCCATTACCCTACGTTTATTTTCACTAAAAGAAAACAGGCTTATTGGAATACTTCCAAAGTCGATTTAAAGTTCGAAAAATTAGCCGAATTGGACACTTTTGGAGTGACCTCTATCGATCAGAGTAAGTTTCTCTATCAGAAAGAGGTGGTTGTCTCTGGAAATTCAAAATATATATTGGTGTCTTTGATTCCATTGCTTACCAAGTATAGTATTACCAATCAATATCTCACTACTACATTAAATGGCAATATATTTCCTGATCAAATTCGGCTGGTTGAAAAGGATGTAGAGGGAGCCGTCCTTATTCAATTTGAACAGCAAGTACTTTTTTTCATAAAAATTGTTGAAAGCACTATTTTTCATTCGAATATGGTGTTTACTGTCAACCTCCTTGTCATTGCACTTATATTTTTTTTGATAATTGCTATATATCAGTTTTCATGGCGATTGGCCACTCGAAACAAGAGGCTTTTAGGTTTTGTGATATTGATAATTGCTAACATTGGAATGAGAGCAGGTTTGATCATATCGGATATTCCATTCAAATTGACGGGCATGGATTTATTCAATTCCAGTATTTATGTCTCTTCAGTTATCAACCCTTCACTGGGTGATCTGTTGCTTAATGTACTGAGCCTTCTTGCCATTACTTTGTATTTATTTGGATGTCGCATTTATATCACTGAAAAAGTAAATAAATTTTCATCAAAAAGATTGAAGATAGCAGTCAGTATAATGCTGTATTTTTTTAGCTTTTGGGCACTTTTTTTTTATGGAAAAATTCTGCTTAATATTCTAATCAATTCACAGATTAGCTTCGACCTAAGCGAATCTATCGAGTTCGATTCGATTAGGATGGTAGCTTTTATGGTGATTTTGATAGGGGGAGTAATTGCCTTTTTGAACATCCATGTTATTTACAAAATAGGTTTTTCAGGAGACAGAGGTTTTGTCAACTCTTTCCTCGTTACTGCCTTACCTACTATTCTGTTAATGGGCGTTTTGGGACTTCTGACCCAACGGTACTACTTGATTGTTTTGCTCTGTCATACAAGTTACTTTGTGATTATATACCTCAATGATTTTCCTTCCCGAATGAGAACATTTAAGTTCGGATCGTTGCTCTATGTACTTTCGGCTATAGTACTTCTCTCTGGTGTAGGTGCTGCTTCTGTGTATAAGGGTTATGAAAGAAATGAGCTCAATCAAAAACAAAAATTTGCCACCAAACTTTTGATTGATAGGGATATTGAAGGCGAATATTTATTGGAGCAAATTTCAGAAACGGTGAGATCAGATATGAGTTTGAATAGTAAGCTCATCAGTCACAGGGTCTCTGTATCACAGATCAAAGACAGGATCAATCAACTATTGGTTGATGAGTATTTTAGTGAATATGACGTCAGGATAAATTTGTTTGACCGAGATGGATTGGGGATTGGCAAAAATGTGGGTTTGGTTTATTATGAAGATTTTAAAAAGAGGTTTTCCTCAAAGGAGTTTAAAACTGATTTCGAAAATATTTTCTTCGAAGGAAATTTCTTATCCACGGGTCGCAAACGTTACATCTGCTTTATAGAATTAGCAAGGTACCGCAATAAAACTGGCTATATCATTCTTGAATTACATCAAAAGAAACAGGCTTCAAAGTCGGTTTACCCTGAGTTGCTGCTTGACAACAGTTCTTTTGCAAAGAATGATTTTGATTTTGCAGTCTATGACCACAATGAGTTGGTGCATAGTGTGGGAAATTTCAACTATAAAGCTGATTTTGCTCCGATTTGGATTACAAGTGAAGACATATTTGATAGAGGGATAGAAAAAAATGGTTACCACCATTTGGCAATTAGGACCGATACGAGATCCATTGTCATTACATCCAAGGTTTATGAATTTTGGTCAGCATTTTCCAATTTTTCATTTCTGTTTTTGTTATTTCTGGCTATAGCTGTGGTCGTGATCATTGTCAATTCTCTATTGAATTATGAAACTGTTAAGTCTTTTAATTTTTCGACCAAAATCCTGATTTACCTCGGGTGTGCGTTTGCCATTCCATTGTTGTTGGTAGGAGCAGCCATATTAAATACATTGAGCAAATCGTACAAAGCAGAGATCGATAAATCATATCAAAAGCAAACCATAGCCATGAGTGAAAACTTTGTGGATTTGATTACCGATTATTATGCCAATGACCTCAATAGAGATGGCCTCTCTAATGAACTCGTGAAAATAAGTAGAAGTTCTAGGGCTGATATCAGTTTATATGATCAGTAAGGGAAGTTGATTTCGACCAGTCAACCCAAAATAATGGAAGCGGGACTGCTTTCGCCTTATATAAATCCAGTAGCATTTCATAAACTGAAAAATGAAGACAAGGATCAAATTATATTGGAAGAATCTCTAGGTAGATTGTTCTACAAGTCTTCCTATGTGGCCATTAGGTCTTACCAAGATGGCAAGTTGTTAGGAATTATGAGTTCGCCATTTTTCAGTTCTAAAAACCACCTTGAGCGTCAGGAGACGGAGGTATTTGGCAATATCATCAATATATCTACGCTGATATTCCTTATCTCGATAGGACTGTCTTATGTGGCGGTCAGGAGATTGACCAATCCAATAATGCTCATCGCTTCCAAGCTGAAAAAAACCGAGCTGTCAGAAGACAACCTGCCTCTGGAGTGGAGTTCAAATGACGAAATAGGAGTGCTCGTACAGGAATACAACAGCATGCTAGAAAAACTTGAGGTAAGTAAAAAGGAACTTGCCAGAAGCGAAAAAGAGGCAGCATGGAGGGAGATGGCAAAGCAAGTGGCCCATGAAATTAAAAATCCCTTGACCCCTATGAAGTTGACCTTGCAACACCTTGATAGGATCATGGATCAAAAGAATGAAAGTAGGAAGTCACTCAGTACCTTGTTGAGCCAGGTAGATACTTTGGATCAAATAGTAACCTCTTTTAGTCACTTTGCCAAAATGCCTGATCCGGAAAACGAAACCATCAACATAGTACAGGAACTAGAAAAAACCATAAACCTTCACCCCGACAAAAACATTTCCTTCCAATATGAAGATGATGAGACGCTGATCAGTGGTGATAGAAAGCTGTTTGGCAGGATCTTCAACAACATTGTATTGAATGCCTTTCAATCCATGAGTTCAGTGACCAATCCAGTATTGAAAGTGTCAGTTGAGAAAAAGGAGCAAAAAGCACTGATGACATTTCGAGACATAGGAACAGGCATATCTGAAAACATCAAGGAGAAAGTATTTGTGCCCAATTTTAGTACAAAGGCCTCCGGATCGGGGATAGGCCTGGCGGTGGCCAAAAGAGGTATCGAACATGCCGGCGGGCGCATTTGGTTTGAGCCAAACCTACCTGAGGGTACGGTGTTTTATATCGAGCTTCCGTTGGTGTAAAGGTGGATGTGCCATCTAGGTACATTGCCCTGATTCGAGGGAGTAATAATTTATGAGATTTGGAAAAGTCATCAAGTGTATGTGTGAGGTAAGTGCCTTTGATTGGATGCAACTTTTCGCGCGAAATTTTATTTGTTCTCGATTATAAAAAGTAATAACTTTGTAATTACAAAATGGTAAACTATGGAAGCATCAATTATAAAAATTGGAAACTCTAAAGGTTTGAGATTAAACAAGCAAATCCTTGAACAATATAACATTACTGATAAGGTCGAACTAATTCTTGAACGAGATAGAATAATTTTGAAACCGATGGATGAACCTAGAAAGGGGTGGGATGAGTCGTTTAAGGAAATGTCAGAAAGAGGTGATGACAACTTACTAATTAATGATGTTTTTGAAAAAGAGGATTTTGACGAATGGAATTAGATCAATATCGAATTATACTTGTCAATTTGGATCCAACTATTGGGAGTGAAATCCAAAAGACAAGACCATTTGTAATAATATCCCCAAATGAACTCAACTTCAATATTAAAACCATTACAGTTGCTCCAATGACAACTAAATCTCACAAATATCCAACTCGAGTTAAGGTGTATCATAACAAGAAAGATGGTTGGGTAGTTTTGGATCAAATCAGAACAATTGATAAGCT
>CAXBNB010000322.1:0-5496 GCA_963976505.1 uncultured Reichenbachiellaceae bacterium | reverse complement strand
AGCCCGATACGCTGTGTACGATTGGCATAGAAACCAAGAGCCACTCAATGAACAGGGCTACAGTACTGACCTCATAGCAAATGAGGTAGTGCGTCTTTTGGCCAATCATAAAAAGGAACAAGACAACAAACCTTTTTTTTATTATGTACCATTCAATGCGGTACACGGTCCTCTTGAAGAAATTCCTAGGTATACTGATACACATGAAAAGCGCTATGCAGCTATAAAATGCCTGGACGATGCAGTAGGACGAATCGTTTCAACCATAGATCAATATGGCTTTGGTGACAACACTCTGATCGTTTTTGCAAACGACAATGGTGCCATTCGAGACAGCATGAATGCACCATATAGAGGCACTAAAAACACGAATTATGAAGGTGGTGTTCGAGTTCCTTGTGTAGTAAAGTGGGAGAATAAAATACCTGCTGGTGGCACAAATAACGAGTTGATGCACATAACTGATTTTTATAGTACGCTCATTAAACTAGGGGGAGCGTCTTTGGAGCAAGAAAGAAAACCTGATGGAATGGATATGACAGCAGTATTATTAGATGGTGCAAAAAGTAAGCGTGACGAAATAGTATTCGAAGTATCAGGAAGCGTCCGGTTGCCGAGCATCAGGAAAGGTGATTATAAATTGATAGGTGATGAATTATACAATATAGTTGAAGACCCTATGGAACAAAAGAACATAGCAATCGACAATCCTGAATTGGTAGAGAAACTAAAAAAACGAGTTACATCTGTTGGGAATGAACGTCCTCCTATGCCAGATGTGAGTCTTCTAATGACACCTGCTTTGCCTTGGATCTATGGTCAGGAGGAAAATGCACATGCTCCGGATTGGGTGAAGGAAGCCATCAGCAAGGTAAGAAAAACACAGCCTAAGGACTGGAAGGAAGGAGAAACTCCATGGCCTCAAGCTCCTAAGGATGGCAAGATAATATATACAGGAGATGGGAGGTAACAGTTAATCGTAAACCGGGCTTGTGCCAAAAAGTAGAAGAAGGTTAAAACTTGAGAGTTAGAAAAAATAATAAAATAAGGACTTTAATTATTCAATCATTTTATAAAAACATGGAAGATATTTATTTGGGAATAGGATCGAGAGTAAGGCACTGTGAGTGGGGGGTGGGAATAGTGGTGCAAGTGACCAGTGATAACTATAAAATTACTTTTGTAAATCATGGCAACAAGGAACTATCGAAACATCAAGACGATCTTGAAATCATTGAGTTGGTAGAACCTTCACAAGATTTGATCAGTCTGGAGTTGGTAGAAAAGACACTGGGCAAATTGCTTTCAAAAATCACCGATGAATCTGAAATCGTTGACTTAGGCGATAAATGGATAGGAGGTAAATTGGTGTTTCATCCAGGCAATCCAGAATTGAAGCCTTACGAGTTACCTGTTGATAGTTTCTTTCATAAGATTGTGATGGTGCGAGACAGGTTAAGGGTAATGGAGCAGCGTGTCAACAGTTCAGAACTTACAGATGAGGAAAAAGTGAGCCTTCAGCAATACATTACAAGAATTTACGGTAGCTTGACAAGTTTCAATATTCTATTCAAGAACCGAGAGGACGGTTTTAAAGGGAGCGGTAAATAGATTGGAGTGGTTTCAATAGCTTCTGGTTTTAATCCTCAGTATCAGAGCTGGAGGATATTCGTATTCCCAATTGTTTGTAAATAAAACTCAGTAACCAAAGCGGACCAATTAGTAGAAACTGAAGGTCTTTAAGAAAGGATGGTTTTTTTCCTTCTATCTTATGACCAATGAATTGGCCGACCCATGATACTACAAATATTACAAGGGATATTTTCCAGATAGGGGCAAAGTTCATTTGCTCCACAATATTAGTAATGACCAAAAATCCTGTGAGTATTGCTGCCATTCCATAGAATAGTGGTGGAGATAGCGTGAAATAGTAGAACAATGCAAGCAGTGTGCCTACCAAAGCCCAGTTGAGGTAAGTAGTATCGGTATAGGGAAATAGATTGGTAAGAGGTGTTGAGGGAATAGACCAAAGCAAACCTACAAGACTAAAAACTATAAGTGGTACACAGATCCAATGTACGATTTTATTGAAGGTGTTTTGATGGCTTTCCCCGTACTCTTCTAAAAGGTGTTCTACTTTATTCATAAGAAAATATATTTAGCAGCAAATTTTAAAATAATTTGCTGCTACAATTCAACTCAATTTAGTTATTTGCAACAAAACTCCCATTACTTGAAGCCCTAATATCCAGTTTGGTGTCAAGAACGATGGTACTATGGATGAATTCATCTGATTTCTGATCAAAATCAATTTCTTCAACTAATTTTTGCATAGCGAGTTTGCCCATTTCGTAGCATGGCTGTCGTATCGCTGTAAGAGAAGGAATCATAAGTTCTGCTATGGGGTTTTCGCTAAAACCCACTACTGCCACATCTTTTGGGATCATTTTTTTGATACTCATCGCATAGAAAATGGTATTGACAGAGGTAAGGTGGTTGGCACAAAGAATAGCATCAGGTGGATTGATTGCGTGAAGTATCGACTTTGCCGCACGGTAACAGTCTTGCTGAGTGAGGTCGGTTTTTTCAATTATTGAATCATCAATGGGTAGATTATGGTCAGTCAATGCTTGCTTAAATCCTTCCAGTCTTTCTTCAAATATCTGATTCATATGTGGCCCTCCTATGTATCCAATATGCTTATAACCTTGTTGGATTAAATGTGAAGTTGCCTTTTGTGCACTCGAAAAATTATCTACCAATATTTTGGTAGAATTTGACAATTCCAAACCCACTCTGTCAAAAAACACAATTGGAATATCGGCATCTATTGCTTTTTCAAAATGCTTCAGATCGGTGGTTTCCAGTGCCAGCGATACAATGATGCCATCCACTCTACTAGACATGAGTGTATTGATATTGGCTTGTTCTTTGACATAGGAATCGTGAGACTGACAGATCATTACTGAATAGCCCATCTCAAAAGCAGTATCTTCTATACTTCGAACAGTTTGGGCAAAGAATTCTCTGTTGATCTGAGGAACAATTACTCCGATAGTTTTTGTTTTATTGGTCATTAGACCTGAAGCCAAAGCATTTTTTTGAAAGCCGAGTTTATCAGCCATTTGCTTTACTTTCTTGGTCGTATCTGCACTTATTTTAGGATTGTTATTGAGGGCTCTCGATACTGTAGAGATGGACACGCCGAGTTCTTTTGCCACGTCATATATATTGATTTTTTTTTTAGTCATTTTGATTGTCACGTAGTTTTTTGACAAGAATGTTTTTTTTAGATGTAAACATATTGGCTTTATTCTATTAGAAGCTTACATTAGGTTATGTCTAATAAACTTCTAATATAGGAAATATTATTTACATTAGGCAAGCGCTTGCAAAATTTAAAATCAAAGCTTACTTTTGGAGCTAATTGGTAAGTGACCTGTTGAATTATTCCATCAACATTCATAATGATTAGTGGGTAAATCAATTGTAGGCTTACAAATGATGAGAACCTAAAGATCAGAGGAGAGATTGATCCCTTTGACTTTTCGTCTCAAATAAAAACTGAACAATGAATCAACTTTTTCGAAAATATTTACTCATTCCCATATTTGTAACAGGCTTTGCTGTAGTTCAAGGTCAAAAAACTGAGACATTGTATCTGTCAGGGACAGGAGCAGATGATACTAAGACGTGGGATTTTTACTGCTCGGATGGAATGAATAGCAAAAAATGGGCAACCATAGAAGTGCCATCTTGCTGGGAGCAGCAGGGTTTTGGTGCCTACAACTATGGGCATGTTCCTTTTGAAGAAAGAGTAAATGAGACAGGTTTGTACAAGCGAAACTTTGATATTCCAAAAAACTGGAGTTCTCAACAGGTGCGGCTGATTTTTGAAGGAGTGATGACCGACGCATTGGTTAAAATAAATGGAAAGTCGGCAGGAGCCACCCATCAAGGTGCATTTTACCAATTTGAGTATGATATTTCCAAATTACTAAAATATGGTAAGGAGAATAGTATAGAAGTTTTAGTGAAAAAACACTCGGGTAACGAGTCTATCAACCTAGCAGAAAGAAAAGCTGATTTTTGGGTTTTTGGAGGAATATTCAGACCAGTTTACCTTGAAGTTAAACCAAAAGAGAACATTCAAAGGGTGACCATTGATGCTAAATCTGATGGTATATTTAAGGCTGATGTTTATACTTCCAATCTGAAGAAATCTGATTTATTGGAAGTTGAAGTGCAATCAAGTGTTGGGAAAACCGTTAAGACATTTTCAGTAGAAACTACAGGGTTAATAACCAGGATTGAGAATAAAATCGAAAATCCTCTAACTTGGAACTCTGAGTATCCGAATATGTATCAGGCTGTATTCAAGTTGAAGTCAGCAGGTAAAACCATTCACCAATACACCGAGAAGTTTGGGTTTAGAACTGTGGAGGTCAGAGAAAATGATGGGATTTATGTCAATGATGTCAGGATTAAATTTAAAGGCGTCAACAGGCACACCTTCCACGCAAAATACGCTAGAACTTCATCTAAAGCTTTAAGCATAGAAGCGGTCAATTTGATGAAGGAGATGAATATGAATGCGGTAAGAATGTCTCATTATCCACCGGAAAAACATTTTTTAGAGGTCTGTGATTCGTTAGGGTTATTTGTACTGGATGAACTCACAGGATGGCAAAGGCCTTCTTACGATGAACAAATAGGACGTAAGCTGCTCAAAGAATTGATTGCAAGAGATGTGAATCATCCGAGCATTGTTTTGTGGGACAATGGAAATGAAGGAGGGTGGAATACTAAATTGGATGATGATTTTGCAAAGCTTGACATTCAGCAAAGAAAGGTATTACATCCATGGGAAGATTTTCGTGAAACCAATACCAATCACTATGTAGATTACAATTATCTGGCACTTGATGGCTACAGTAAACGAAAAATATTCTTTCCAACGGAGCTTTTGCATGGGTTGTATGATGGAGGTCATGGAGCCGGGTTAGAAGATTATTGGTTGCGATTATGGAATCACCCACTTTCAGCGGGTGGGTTTTTGTGGGTTTTTGCTGATGAGGCAGTTGCTAGAACAGATAGGAATGGTGAATTGGATGCAGATGGTAATCATGCACCTGATGGAATAGTAGGCCCCTACAATGAGAAGGAAGGCAGTTTTTACACTGTCAAGAAAGTCTGGAGTCCGATTTATTTCGAGAAAAGATACATTACACCTCAATTCAACGGAGTTCTTAATATTGAAAACAGGCATCATTATACAAACCTAAAGAAGTGTTCTTTTATAGTAGAATGGCTGACTTATCCTTCTCCAAGTCAAAATGGTGCTGAGAAAATTAAATTCACTGAAACTATTATAGTGGATTTGGCTCCTGACCAGAAAGGGAAGCTTAAAATTACGTTACCACCTAACTGGAAGTCTTCGCAAGTATTAAAAATAATAGCCCAAAGCGCTGAAGGAACTGAAATTGTCACATGGAG
>CAXBNB010000321.1:0-5523 GCA_963976505.1 uncultured Reichenbachiellaceae bacterium | reverse complement strand
TTAAATGGGACAATTGAATGTTTATCGTTTCATTTCTGATTTCAGAGATTTCAACCAAGATTGATGTAGCTTCATTAGCTCTTTCATTTGCTTAGGGTTGGATTCAACTAAGTTGTTTTTTTCTGAAATGTCATTATCGAGGTTCACAAGAAATAGTTTGTCAACATCTATTTTGCTTCCGTCATTAGAAGGTTCTTTTGGGTTGCCTATTAACTTCCAAGGTCCTTTGCGAACTGCCCATTGAGCGGTGGCATCATCATAGCTTCCATATTGCCAATAAGTAACTTCATGTGCTGATGGGTTGTTTTTATTTAAAATGATAGGCATCAGACTTTTACCGTCAATTTGTTCAGTTACTTTTGATCCAGTCAATTCTGCAATAGTGCTGTACCAATCCATTTGCATGGCAAGTTGATTGCGTACTTCATTGGCGGGAATAACTCCAGGATATTTGATAATGGCAGGTACACGAATTCCTCCTTCAAAAAGGCTGAATTTGCTGCCTCGGTATGGGCCAGCATTTCCACCTCCCCAAAATGCTCTTTCTTCTAGTGAATGTCCATGATCAGATTGGAAAATAACGATGGTGTTGTCGGCTATACCTTGCTTTTCCAATTCATCTAAGACAATACCAATTTTTTCATCTGTGTTAGACACAAAAGCCGCATACTCCTTACGTGGTGAAGGCACGTCTTTGTAGTATTCCATCCATTTTTGATCACCTTGGTATGGGTAGTGCGGAGCATTGAATGCCCAATATATAAAGAAAGGGTCGGCTTTTTTATGATTGATGACCTGTTTGATTTCATCAGCCATCATATCTGAAAAATGCTGCCCCGGATAATATACTTCTTCGGTATTTCTATATAGGTCATGTTTGTTAGGCCCTTCCCAGTAAAAGAAATGGGAATAGTTGTCGATACATCCTCTCTGATGGCCAAAGAAATAATCAAATCCTTGTCCGTTAGGAAGTTTGTCTTCGTCATGTCCCAAATGCCATTTACCTATCAGTGCAGTGTAGTAACCATTGTCTTTGAGCATTTCTGCCATGGTAACTTGCTCAGTAGGCATTCCGTGACTGTCTATACCTTTTGCATATTCTGGTACAGGTACATTCCCAGGTAGTCCTGCTCTTAAATTGGTTTTACCGGTCAATAGTGCTGCACGTGACGGTGAGCATACAGCAGCTCCTGCATAAAACTGGGTGAACCTCACGCCACCTTTAGCAATTCTGTCCATGTTTGGGGTATGCAAGTCAGTTGCTCCATAGCTGCCAAGGTCCATAGATCCTTGATCGTCCGTTAGGATTACGATTACATTTGGTTTCTGACTTTTTTTTGTGGATTGAGCATTGATAGTTGAATAGCAGCCGATCAATATTGAGACTGAAAAAAGCGTGATTTTTTTAATCGAATTTTTAATCATTGAATATAATATTTTTTGTGCCCCACAATTTAATATAATCATTAAGGTTCTTTTTTGTATTTCTAAATAAATCATGCAAACGTTTGCAGAAGATTATCATTTTTTTCTAAAACAATAGAGATGACCTATTCTTCTTTATACTGCATGGTTTGATCATTAGTGTTGGTGACTTTGTTTATAAATGCTGCTAACTTATATGGTTTGTTTTGAAAAATATTCTTAGGAGATTTTCTTTAAAATGTATTTTAATTCCCTTAGGGTAAAGCTAAAGTTGTAAGTCAGTGATTGGAAGGTTTGATTGTACCATTTACATGCAATGATGTATTGCAAATCAATGATGTGCTTAGTGAATGTCGGGAAAATGGCTGAGTTTATCCAAAAGAAGCCTGTATGGCTAGAATCAGCAAACTTCTTATCAAAGGGAAAAGGAAATTGATTTACTTGTGGATTTGTATGTACTAGATTGATGTTGATAAATTACAATCAGTCCTTCATCTCGATCACACACCTTTCATTTTTGAGTTTCTCTATTTGTTCATCGAGCATAAAGCTTTTTTTTCCCTCTAGGTAGTCATTTCTAAATTCAAAATTCTTTTTCTTTCTGGTAATGGCAGAAGCGTATCGTCTCACTTCAATTGGTCTTTCTAGTTTGAGCTTAGGTACTTGAATTAAGTTGCCTTCCTCATCTTTTGCTACCATTGTAAAATAGCTGGTGTTGGTGTGTTTTACAATCCCTTCTTTGACATTTTCTGCTTCTACCCGTATTCCAACTACCATGGATGATTTTCCTACATAATTTACGGCGGCCTTTAGGGAAACCAGATCTCCCACCTCCACAGGTTGTAGGAAGTTGACATTGTCAACAGAAACCGTCACACAATAGGCACCACTGTGTTTGGTGGCTGCTGCATAGGCCACTTTGTCCATCAAAGACAACAGTATCCCACCATGTATTTTTCCTCCAAAATTGGCATAGGAAGGAATCATTAATTCTACAATAGTCACCATGGACTGACTCACTGTACGGCAATCAAAATTTTGCATGTTTTCAGAAATAGAATTTGAAAACACAAGCTTAGCTAGAAAAAGGCACAAAGAGTAGTGAACTTAGTCTCTTCCATTCAATTACATACAATATTAATCCAACGACTTTTAAATGTTTATAAGTCTTATTTCCTCTTTGAAGGGGCAAGAGGTGGTTTTTTTAAGGAAGTAGTAGATTTTTCACCACACCAACAATGCCTATCCAGTTAATTTATTTGTGCTATACTACACATTTCTTCCAAATCTATTGAATGCTTGCTTTTCCAAATATTCTCTGTGATCGGGATGCGAAATATTGATGAGTAACCGTGCCCGTTCCTGAAGGCTTTTTCCATAAAGATTGGCCACTCCAAATTCTGTTACGATATAATGCACATTTGCTCTGGTGGACACCACTCCGGCACCTTCTTTTAAGAAAGGAACAATTTTAGTTTCTCCTCTACGCGTGGTAGATGGGAGTGCTATGATGGGCTTTCCACCTTCAGAGTAGGATGCACCACGGATGAAATCAATCTGACCACCAACTCCAGAATACTGCTTCGAACCGATTGAATCAGCACACACTTGACCGGTCAGGTCTATTTCAATCGCACTGTTGATGGAAGTGACTTTGGGATTTTGCCTTATGACAGCCACGTCATTGGTGTAGGCAACATCCTTCATTTGTACTCCTGGATTTTGATCTACAAAGTCATAAAGTTTTTTTGTGCCCATTACAAACGCCGAAACTATCATTTCGGGATTGAGTTTTTTATTTGTGCCAGTTACAATTCCTTTTTCAACCAGAGGAATTAAACCATCGGAAAACATCTCTGTATGAATGCCAAGGTCTTTGTGTCCATCTAGTGATGCCATTTGGTATGGCACCAATCCCCATTTGCAAAGTGGCGCCATCCTCAATGAGTCCGGATGTATGTTTGCCTATGCGCATTTCTATATCCGTTGGTTCAGGCATCACAATGCAAGGGAGATCTGAGTTATGCTCTACCAGTATATCAAAATGCTTCAAGTGCATAAGTCCGTCACCATAGGTTCTAGGCATGTTCTCATTCACCTGTGCGATCACGAGTTTGGCACATTTCACTGCTGAATAAGTGGCATCTACAGACACGCCCAATGAGCAATATCCATGTTGGTCAGGAGGGGAGACCTGTACCAGAGCCACATCAAGTGGAAGTATGTTTTTTGTAAACAAAGCAGGTATTTCGCTGAGAAAAACTGGAATGTAATCGGCTATGCCGGACTGTGTGGCGCGCCGTACATTGGCACCTACAAAAAAAGATTTTAGCTTAAAACTGTCAGGGTAATTTTCGTTGATATAGCTTGGTTTGCACTCTGTGTGTAAATGTACGATTTCTACATTTTTCAATTCACAAGCTCTTTTAGCAAGTGCATCTATCAGTATTTGAGGAGAAGCTGCTACACTATGAATGTATATGCAGTCATTGGATTTGACGTAATTTAGCGCCTCGGTAGGAGAGAGATGTTTGGCCATAAGTTTTTTTAGCAAAAGTACTCGTGGACAGATTTCTTAATATGATTTGCATCATGGATGGCACTGAGAGATTTCAGGATTAAGCAATCTGATTGGGAAAATAAACTTTAAACGTAGTACCTTTTCCTACCTCACTTTCAACGTCAATGCTGCCATTGTGAAGTTTGATGAATTCATGACTCAAGTTCAAACCCAATCCTATGCTTTTTTCGCCTCCAATTGCTGGAGTGCTTTTCTTTTCATCAATGGAAAATAATGTATCAATTTTATCTTTTGCTATGCCCATGCCCGTGTCAGCAATCATTAAATAAACACCAACGGCACTTTCTTCAGCTTTTATAGAAATGGTGCCATCATTAGCGGTAAACCTAAATGCATTGCTCAATAAGTTTCTGAGAATTACATTGAGACCGTTGAGATCAGCATATACAGAGGTGCCTTCAGGAATGTCAATGGTGATGTCCATGTTTTTGGCTAGTTGGTCTTCCTTGAAAAAAGTAAGTGCATTTTCCACTAAAGCCTTCAATGAGATTTGTTTGGGCTTAAAAGGCATATCTCCAAGTTGTGTAACTGCCCAATTGAGTAAGTTGTCAAGTAATTCATTCAGTTTATTGGCTGAATTGTCAATTCTATCTGCCACCATATTGATGCGCTCCAATCGCCCTTTATCCATGTGATTTTTGATGACTTTGCCTATACCTTGAAATGACGTAAGGGCACCTCGTATGTCATGGGCAATAATTGCAAAAAACCTATCCTTAGTTTCATTGAGTTGGGTGAGTTCGGTTTGAGATTGAACCAAATGTAAATTGATCCTTTCGAGTTTTCTCTTGTTTTCTTGTTGCAAAAGGTAGAAAAGCGATACAGTTATGGCAAATAGGCTTATGAAAATCAAAATGAGCACATATAATTTTTTCTGAGCCTTTTGTTTCTCTATTTCCAGTTCATTGAGTTGCTTTTTGGTTTGGAGGCTTGCTATTTCTTGCTCTTTCTTATCTGTCTCATAGAGCGTGATCAATTCATTGAACTTGGCACTGCTTTCTATCGTATAGAGGCTGTCTTGTGCTGCTTTGAATTTTGTATGGTATTCATAAATCTGGGCAAAACTTTCATAGGATTCAGCGATCAACTGTTTGTCATTTATCTCTAGGGTAAGTTGGTATGATTTTTTGATATTGGAAAGGGCCTTTTGGTATTTTTTTTGGTTGTAATAAACTTCTCCAATGTTGCCAAATATTGTGGCTAGGCCTGCATTGTCATTAATTGATTCGCTGATCTTGTGGGCCTTATCTAAATAGGAAAGTGCTGTTTGATAGTCTTGTAATTCATTGTAGAGCAAGCCAAGGTTTGCCATAATCCAACTGATGGAGGTAGAGTCGTTCAATGTCGTTTCTATTTCAAGGCTTTTTTGATAATAATCGAGCGCTTGGTCAAATTTGGTGCTGTCGCCACTCTCCACGCTCCAATCGTGGTAAATAGCTCCTAGGTTACCCAAATTCAATCCAATGAATTCATTGTTATTCAATTGAGTATTTATCTCAAGTGCTTGAAGAGAATAC
>CAXBNB010000320.1:0-5525 GCA_963976505.1 uncultured Reichenbachiellaceae bacterium | reverse complement strand
GTTGCACTCACAATCTAAAGTCCAACACTGACACAGAATGATAAAAAACTCCGAAAAATCCAAAGAACAATCCAAACTTGAAGAGTGGTTCAACCTGATGTCGCATGGCATCACAGGTCTATGTGCCATAGGAGGGTTGGTGGTTTTGATTGTCTTCGGTGCAAAAAGTGACAAAGAATGGAGCTTGTTTAGTGCCTTGTTTTATGGCACCAGTCTGGTATTGTTATATACTTTTTCTGCCATCTATCATGGTCTTCGACACAAGAAGGCCAAACGTGTGTTCAATATCCTGGATCATTGTGGCATCTATTTGTTGATAGCAGGTACTTATACTCCGGTACTTCTTATTACCATCGGAGGTACTTTGGGATGGATATTTTTTGCTGTTCAATGGGGCATGGCACTTGTAGGTATTCTGTTGAAGGTATTCTTTACAGGTAGATTCAATCTACTATCCACTTTGATGTATGCGGTAATGGGATGGATTGTGATTTTCAAAATAAACCTCGTAAAATCACTTTTGCCTGAACCTGCATTTTGGTTGTTGGCTTCAGGAGGTTTCGCCTATACCATTGGAATAGTCTTTTACATTATCGATTACCGAATGAAGCTGGCGCATTTTATTTGGCATTTGTTCGTAATGACCGGCAGTATTTTACATTTCCTGATGATGGTGATGTATATTTTTAGATAAAAAAAAGCTGAAGAGAATTGACCCTTCAGCTTTATATTTTCTATAAACAAGTTTTTTTGATTAAAGCCCTGCAATCAAATCTTCATTTCTTTTGATGTAACCAAAGTCTCCTTGAGGAGAACTTTTTGCCAACTCCATTGATTTTTTAGCAGTTTCTTTTGCACCTTTTTTATCTCCCAATTTGGCCTGTATTTGTGCTTTAGTATGTACATGCCAGAACTGCTTAGCATTCTTATCATCAGCAAGATACAAGTTCATCCATTCAAGTGCTTGTTTTAAATCTTTGCCAGTATTGAGGTAGTAGTTAGCTGCAGAAGCATAGTTTGCTACATTCACTTTGGTTCCTTTAGCAATAGCTTTCATTACTTGATCATCAAAGGAAACAGTAACAGGAATTTTCACAGAAGTATTTTCCCAGGCTATTTGAATAAAAGCAGATTGACTGTCATCGCTGATGTCGCTGATGTTGTAGGTCAATGTACCTACTGTTTCTGTAAGTTTTGTTGGCTTTACCGATACTTTTAAAGCGGTTTGAGCTTCATCATAGGCAGACAGGTTTCCTCCCATAGAGATGTCGTTATAGAAATAGACTGTCCATTCATCTTTATCAGGAGTTGCTAACAACAAGTATTCGCCAGCAGCCAGACTTTCATTTCCTATTTTCACATCGTCACTAAACTTTACTGTAGTCCCAGAATTGGCACCAGCACGCCACATTGTTCCATAAGGAAGTAAAAAATCATCTCCACTTCCAAATATTTTTCTTCCTTTGGTCTGTGGTCTTGAGTAGTTGATTTCAATTTCGGTAAGTCCTACTTTTCCAGAAATAGATCCTGCAGGACTGGGAGCAGGAGTTGGGATTTGTGCCATCGAGCTAAAGCCGAATAACATAAGGGCAAAAGCAAGGTTGATTTTCATTAGTTGTGTTTTCTTCATTTGATTACAATGTTTGGTTTTTAAATTACGTGATACTTATACGGCATCTTAATAGACTAGTTCTTTAAAATGTTTCATTTCCGGTAAATAAATGAAATGAAACTCAATAGGAATATTCCCAAAATGGTAATCTGATGGAAATTGTCTGAATTCAATAGTGACAAATTTTAATCTTTGTTCAAAGAGGACTAATTTAGAGTGAGAAATTAAAACCAGCCCATGAACAATATACTTTGTCCGATAGATTTTTCTGAAACATCACTCAATGCCCTTGAACACGCCGTGTCAATTGCAGAGCGTCACAAAGCTGATCTGTCACTGATCTACGTTTTCACCGAAGAGCATTACAATGAGCACCTGACTGAAGGTGTGAAAAATTATGAAGAATATGAGGAAGAGTTTAAAACAAGGCTTAGTGTAATTTGTGATGAGATTAAGAATGATAGTTTCTCTACCAGTTCTCATGTGATCAGTGGTAATTTTTTGTCTTCTGTTCAGAGTTTTATCGCAGTAAAGAAAATTGACCTGATTGTTGTTGGAACAAAAGGCGCGAGTGATGTTTTTGACATGATGGCTGGTAGCAACACCATTAAACTACTAGACAGTCTGGACATACCAATTTTGGCCGTACCCAAAAAAGCTGCATTCAGTGGGCTGAAAAAGATAGTATATGCTACGAGCTATCAGGAAGAAGATAAAATCGCAATTGGAAACCTGGTAGAATTTTCCTCTCCATTCAAATCTGATATCACGATCCTTCATTTGTCAAAAAGAAACAATTTGATTGAAGATGCGCTATTGTCAAATTTCAAGGAAGAATTGGAAGGTTTTGTGAATTGTGATAACATCACGTTCGAAAAAAAGACCTATAGTGATAACATTACCCTGGGAATAGATAGCTACATGATGGAGGAAAAGAGTGATATACTTTCCATTCTAATGGAAAAAAGAAACATCATTGACAGGTTATTTCATAAAAGTGTAACCAAAGAACTATCCTACCTGATGGACTTCCCTTTGCTGGTTTATAAAAAAGAGAAGTATTGAACTTTGAAACATCAAGAAAATTTCACCACCGAACGTCTTGTAATTAGAAAGTTGCAATATTTAGATGCAGAAGATATTTTCAATTCCTATGCCTCTGATCCTAAAAGTACGCGCTATATTTCTTGGCCAACCCACAAGTCAATTCAAGAGACAAATATATTTTTGAAAAGCAAGATAGAAAATTGGGGAAATGAATCAGACCATCCTTACGCCATTTTCCATAAAGATTCAAATGAGTTTATAGGATCTATAGGATTTGTAAATGAAACTGGAAAAGTTTTTATAGGATACATTATTGCTCCGAAAATGGAGGGTAAGGGATATGCCACAGAAGCAACTAAATGTATTGTTCAATATTTGGTTTCCCGCAATGAATATTATCGAATTTGGGCGTGTTGTGCATTAGAAAACAAACCTTCAACTAAGGTATTAGAAAAAGCAGGGATGATCAGAGAGGCACTAATAAAAAAATGGGTCAATTTTCCGAATATGAACAAAGAGAGTCTTGATTGCTATTTTTACTATTATCCTTTTCCTTGAAAAGGAGTTAGTGATAAGTGGTATTGTAGTCTCGTTTATATTGTAATGGAGATTTCCGTGTAATTTTCTTAAACTGCCTATTGAAATTGGACAAGTTGTTGAAACCACTAGAATAGCATATCTCAGCTATATTTTGCCTGTCTTCGGAAATGAGTTTACATGCGTAACCTATTCGGATTTCATTGAGGAATGATGAAAAAGTTTTCCTTGTACAAGATTTAAACAACCGGCAAAAAGAATTGGGAGCCATATTGGCAATTCCTGCTACTTCTTCCAGTGTAATGTCTTTTTTGAAATTCAACATGATGTACTCATGGACTTTGGTTATCCTTTCTGTGCTCGAAGTATTGTTTTTCATCATAAATCCAGGACTAGCCAGCAATCGATATTCTTTAGTGGCTGAGAGGATTTCAAGGATTGAGAGTAGTTCAATTATTCTGGTGGTACCCTTTTTTAAAAGAATGGAATGCATCTTGGATGCTACAATTTCTCGCGTTTTCCCTTCAACTCTGATGCCTCGCCCAGCGGTCTCCAACAACTGCTTCACTAGCGCCATTTCTGGTAGGTAAAAGAAGCCCTTGCCCAAAGAGTCCTCTGTGAAATGGATGACAATGGCTTCTGCCTTGAGATTGTCATTACCCTCGTAGTATTGGCTGTCATTGTTATACACATGTGGTAGGTCCGGACCAATCAATACCAAATCTCCATCGGAAAAATTTTCAATTTTATCTCCAACAATACGTTGACCAGTACTTTTTACCACCAATACCAGTTCGTACTCTGGGTGGTAGTGCCAAGGAGTAGGGTAGTATGGCAATTCGTCTTTGAGTACCACAAATGAAAATTTGGGCTCTAAGGTTAATTTTTCTAGAATTGGTTTCATATATAATGAATTGAAAACTAGCTATTTAAGACTGATCGCAGGTATTTATTGTTGAGTAGATAACTCTCAAACATGTCGTCACCTTTGGGTACGGCACCCTCGATCATGACCCATCCTTCAAACCCAATATCGTCTATCGCCTTGCGTACTTCGTTAAAATCAACTAGACCTTTGCCAAGAAGAAATCCATTTTCTTTGGCATGAAACTCACAAATATTGTCATTTCCCAACCACCTGATTTCTTCATAAATGTTGTAGCCCATTTTGTTCGAATTGGCTACATCATAGTACACTTTTACATTTGGCGAACCAACTGCATTAATAATTTCCATGTGTTCTTCGGCACTCAGCCATGATTCTATACCCAGAATAATGCCTTTATCCTCTGCTTTTGGAGCAACTTTCTTCAGTCGTTTAATGACTTCTTTTGTTCCTTTTTTATCTCCTTTGAGATCTCCGTTACTAAAAAATGCCATTAATACAACTTTACATCCCATGGCTTGAGCAACATCTATGCTATCACTGACCCATTGCTCTGCTCGTAAATCCGACTTATAAGGGATAGAATTCATTTCACCTATAGCGATTCCCCCAATAGCCACTCCATGCTCCTTTGATGCTTTCTTATATAAACCCTGCACTTCCTTCTGTCTTAGGTGCATGTCATTTTTTACTGTGCCTAGACTAATCTGAACTCCATCTAGACCAATCATTTTGCCAGTCTTTATTGCATCAATACTGCTGTGCTGATGAATAGACCAATCGCAGGCACCAATTTTAAATCGATTGGATTTATCTTGAGCAAAGGATTCAAAAATGTGAGTATAACTCAATCCAATTAACCCAATGGATGATTTTAATAAATGTCTTCTGGAGATCATGGTAAGGAAATATTTGATAGTGAATAGGTAATACTAATTTAAATCAAAATATTTATAATAAAATATTAACATCATTTCTGCTAAATATTTTGTATTTATAGTTAGAATAGTATCATTTATAAAGGTATATAATAAGGAGATTTGTTAAATAAATTCAAATCACATGTTTTTAAAATTACAATTATCAGAATTACTAGCTGGATCAGTTTTACTGTCAATGGTTTTGGTAAGTTCCTGCAGTGACCCTAGAGAGCCTTCTTTTGACGTTCCCGAATTAGATTTTAAAACAACGAATAGCAATGGCTTTGTCTTGCCTGAGGGATGGGAAGCCACACTTTGGGCTGAATCTCCTGACCTTTACAATCCCACCAACATGGATGTGGATGCTAGGGGTAGGGTTTGGGTAACAGAAGGGGTCAACTACAGAGGCTTCAATAACAAACCAGAAGACCGCTTGGCTTTTGAAAAAGGCGATAGGGTTATGATTTTGGAGGATACCAATGGAGATGGGATATGTGACTCATCTAAAGTTTTTATTCAAGAC
>CAXBNB010000319.1:0-5530 GCA_963976505.1 uncultured Reichenbachiellaceae bacterium | reverse complement strand
ATAATCAGTAACTATACCTTCTACTGCCCATTGGTGTCCGTCGGCACTCAGTACGCCATTGCAATAGGTATTGTCCATCAAGACATACTTTTCAGCAAGGGCATGGTGGTTTGGAGTTACTTCTCTTCCAAAATGACATAAGGTACTGTCTCCGTTTCCTTGTGCCATGTCTCCAAACACCTGGTCATAAGTTCGGTTTTCTTTTATGATGTATAGTACATGTTTGAATACAGACTTCTCACCCGGACGGGTGGGTAAAGGTACTATTTTTTCTTCCACTGATGGGATATTCATGGCTTCACTGATCTTTGGCAAACGCATATTGGCAGCTGCTTGCAACGAGTATTTATCCAATTGTTGCTCGTTAGGAACAGGGATAAAAGTAACAGACCCCATGTGATCGTGGGAGTTGAATCCTCCTTTGGATCGTTCTTCCCATCTTCCACCTATGCCTTTTACATTGGCTACAAATAGGTCTGTTCCTGCTTTATTTAAAATAACAGCCCCTGGATACCAACCTGTTGGTATTAGTCCCGTCACTTTATCTGTGGCCAAATCAATTTTTGCGAGTAAATTATTACCTCCATTGGCTACATAAAGAAATTTCCCTGAAGGATCCAAAACCAGTGCATTCGGGATGCTTCCATAAGGCATATCTGCTATGGGCTTGGTCTGTATGTTTTTTATGAATTTATCCTCATTGGTATCGATCACAGAAACTACGTCACTATTGGCATTGGCCACATAAAGTAATGAACCATCTGCACTCAATACCATATTACATGGAAGCAAACCCACAGGAATCTCACTCACAACCGATTGGCTATTCAAATCGATTACAGAAACCGTACCTGAAGAGGCTATGCCAGTCTTGGGGTCGACAACAACTCGAGATCCTCCAGAAGGCCCTGTTTTGTCACTTTCGTTGGGTACTCGACCTCCCCAGTTGGTCACATATGCCTTTGATCCCTTGACGATTACAGTAAAAGGAGACCTTCCTGCAGGTATTTCTTTTTCAAGCTCCATGGATTCAGTATTCACTATTCCTAGGCTATTATTCCTGCTAAGTGCTACATAGATTCGTTTTTCACTTTCATCTATTACAAAACCGCCTGGATAAGGGTTGCCCTTGTCTTCTTTTCCTTTTAATTCGATTTCCTGATCCCAGCCAAACAAGCCATCATCGCCTATTTTGGCATTTCTTATAAAACCTCTTGTATCAGTAGTCCAGACAAGGGAATCATTGGAAGACCATGCAATTCCGGCAAACGTATTGCCACCGCCTGGTAATTTCAGGGTTTGTTGGATTGTTTTGTTTGCCACATTAAAAAAGATAAGGTCACTTTTGTTTTTAGCAACCAATAAAGTCTCAGAATTATTCAGCGCCAGATCTGTTGGTCGCCCTGGGAAAATTACAGTCTTACCTGCAGGGTTGATGATTTGAGAAGTGGCTACCACATGGCTGCCATCGTCCTGCGGCCCAACCATTGCCCGTCGATTAAACATGTCGAGTGTATCTGTGAATTGAATGCCTGATTGCGACTTGTTATTGTCTGATTTACACCCAATGATTAGCGTGAAAATTATCAGGGAAGTAGTAATAAATAAGTTTTTGATGGTTGACATCTGAAAGTTGATTTAATAGTCTTGTTAGATTGTTTTAAAGTTGCAAACAATTTACGGAATGTTAGTTAAAAATATGAGTCCTTAGTTTAAAACCTATATTATTAATTGCCTTTATTGGGCATTCAAAAATATTTTTTCAGGTTGAGTCATTTTTGTGTAAAGTTTTTGTTGCAATTAAATAAAATCATTCTATCTTCGCACCTCGAAAAACACAAGTATTGTGTTTCGAGACAAATGAAACGGGATGTAGCGCAGTCCGGTAGCGCACCTGGTTTGGGACCAGGGGGTCCCAGGTTCGAATCCTGGTATCCCGACTCGAAAGCCTTTTACAGCAATGTAAAAGGCTTTTTGTTTTTATAGGTTTTATGGGTGATAATCTCGGAGATTAAACAATTGTCTTCCTTGTTTATTACTTGACCCGAAATTTTGAGTTTTTATGGATTAAAATTGTTTGCAGATATGTGGTAGGTGATGTAGTTGTAATAAAATGCTATTTTCCATTGGTAGTGAAAGATGCTGCCACAGACCAGTTGCTCCAGTTGAGGTGTTGATCTCGGTAGCGTACTCTCCAAAAGTACTTGGTTTTAGGACTTAGACGTGGCGTTTTTTCATCAGTCAAGTCATCGTCTTTTTGCCTGTTTTCTTTGTAGTACCAGTTTTCACTTTGTTTCCAACTGTCGAATGCAGGTTTTGAGAAGTCTTCCGAACCAGATATTTGCCATTGAGATGCGGCATGAGTTGTGCCTTCATACGCACTGCTAAAGTTTCCAGCTTTCAATAGAGTGCCTGTAAATGTCACTTCTTCTTTAGATGAAGGAGACAAAGGTTTGGGCGCATTCGGTTTTTTGTCATTTTTCCAGATGGTAATGCTATCTCTTACTTCGTTTTGTCGTGAAAACTCTTCATTTCCTCTGCTGATTCTTTTCAAAGTAAACTTTGGGTCTCCATCGTTGGGATCAACTTCTACCATTACGAACCCATATTCATCCTGAGTAACAGTAAATTCATCGTAATCTCTACCTTCAAATTCGCCCCAGTTGTCAATGGCACCACCAGCTGATGCTACGTTTACCCATAGGTGTTTGTGGTCTTTGGATTGGCCTCTGGAGTACCCATGTGTATGTCCAAAAAAGTGTATGCTAGGCTTGCCTGTTTCAGTGCTGAATTTTTCCATGGCTTCTACAACTTTACCTGTAAAGTCCTCTTCTCCCGGAATCCATAGCTCTGACTTGTATGGGTGATGCAGTTGGACAAATACAAAGTCAATCCCATCCATTTTGGCGGTTTTACCCAACACCTCTTTGAGCCATTGTAGTTGGTATTTGTCTTGATAGCCTTCGTCATTGGAATCCAAACCTATGATCCTTATGTTTCCGTAATCTTTGAACCACCAGTGTTCGGCATAGGCTGGTGTGCCATTTTTAGGTAAACTGAAATACTTGAAATAGTAGATTGAATTTCTTTCATGATTTCCCGGAACAGGATAGACAGGGACATTGCTGAAAAGTTTCTCAGCCGGATTAAAAAATTCATTTTTCCATTGAGCGTAATTCGGTCCACTTTGAACCAGGTCTCCGGGGATCATAACTAATGCCAGGTTGTCAACTAGGCTATCATTGAGTTCTTTTTTCAGGTAAGACAATACGCCTTCGTTTATTACCTCTTGAAATTTATCAGGGTTTTGCCAATCCCTTTGCATATCACTCATAGCAACAAGTCTGAAGGTTTTTTTGTCACTTGAAAAAGGAGGTGTTTTAAACTGAAAGATATCAGAAACAGCCTTACCTGTTTTCACTCTATAGTAATATGCAGTAAACCTTTTCAATCCTGTTATGCCAACTTCATGTATGCGAGATGCATCAAAGTTGACATCAAAGGCTGTTCCTTTGGTTTTTTTGCCGAGCTTAGTAGTAAGCCCCCATTCGACAATGCTCTCTTCCCCTTTATCAGTTTGCCACATGATTTTGATGGAATTGGGTTCGGCATCTTGGAGGTATGGTTGTATCAGGAATTGTTCATTCTGTGCTTTCAGTAAAAAATGTGCAAATGACAATGCAAATATTAAAGTAAGGTTCTTTTTCATTCTTTACTCTTTAAATGTTTTATGTTCAATCTTTTTAGGTAAAAGGCAGCACTAAGTATGTTTCATATACTTGAATTTTTCAGAGCAATGTCCCTGCCAAGCTGACTAAATGCAAAGAGTAATTTGAGTATTTATCAATAAAGGTTAATTATTGGTCAACTTTGATCTTACAGCTTCTACAATTTTGGAGGAGTTACCAATATAAATTTCATCTTCGATCACAAAAACAGGTCTTTTCAAAAAAGTGTATTCTTCTAAAATGTAGTTTTTGTAATCATCTTCGGTTAGGTCTTTGTCTCCCAATCCCAGCGATTTGTATTTCATCGCTCTACGACTGAACAAAGAATCATAACTGCCTGATAAAGCATGCATTTGCTCGATTTGATCTGGTGTGATTTGTTCTGTTTTAATATCCTGTAATTTGAACTCTGAAAGCAACCCGTCTAGGTCTTTCAATATGCGACTGCAGGTAGAGCATGTCGAGAGGTAGTATATCTTTTTCATATTATATAGTCGTATTTTTCTAAGTTGTGGATTTCAGATGTGAATTTAGGATGGATTATTGATACTTTAAACCTTAGGCAGTTTTAGGTTCAAGATTTTTGTAAAGTTTGAGTGTTCAATATTATTCTCAAGCAATGATGCGTTGAGTCAGATTTAGGAGTTATAATTTTGCACTTCGTTAAAGGTAGGAGAATGAAAGTGTTTAGATGGTATTTTGAGTTGTGGAAAAAAAGTATGCTGCTTTTTTTTGTATTGACTTTTGGAATTATATGCGTTGGCATTGGGAGTGCAATGTATGTCGGATATGTTGCTATTTCTAATGGGGTATTCGGGAGAGTTCCTTCAGATGATGAGCTAAAGGCGATTAAAAATTATGAGGCGACTGAGGTTTATTCTTCGGATAGTGTACTCATTGGAAGGTACTATGTGGAAAACAGAACAGAGGTAAAGTTTGAAGACGTTTCGCCATTCATAATTGAGGCACTTATAGCTACAGAAGATGCTCGTTTTTACCAACACGAAGGAATAGATCAGCGCAGTATGATGCGAGTTCTTTTCAAAAGCGTGATCTTGGGCCAAAATGCAGGAGGTGGAAGTACCCTGAGTCAACAATTGGCGAAAAACTTGTTTGGTCGAGGAGATTATGGGTTTTTATCCATGCCCGTAAATAAATCTAGGGAATTGATCATAGCCAACAAACTCGAATACCTGTATTCCAAGGACGAGATTTTAATGTTGTACTTGAATACGATTTCTTTTGGAGAAAATACTTTTGGAATAGACTTGGCCTGTCAGCGGTTTTTTTCCACTACACCCAAGGACATCAAACTAGAAGAGGCGGCAACCTTGATAGGTATGTTGAAAGCCACTTCTGCTTACAACCCGCGCACTAATATTGAAAGCTCACTTAGACGGAGAAATACGGTAATCAGTCAGATGATGAAATACGGGTATATTTCCTCTGAAACAGCAGAAAGTATAAATAAATTGCCTTTAAAGCTGAATTACAAAAGGTTGAGCCATGATCAAGGGGTAGCGACTTACTTTCGAGAATATTTGAGGATCGAACTTGAGGGATTGTTAAAAAATGATAGTGAGACTGAGTCGCTTAACTTATATACAGATGGGTTGAAAATATATACCACACTACATTCCAGACTACAAAAATATGCAGAAGAGTCCGTGAAGCAGCATTTAAAATACCTACATCCATTGCTGCAAAAGGATTTAAAAGGACAAAAGCTATTTGAGAGAAACTCAGACATTGTTTTAAAGGTGTTAAAAAAGTCTAGCAGGTACAGCCAGATGATTGACCAG
>CAXBNB010000318.1:0-5531 GCA_963976505.1 uncultured Reichenbachiellaceae bacterium | reverse complement strand
ATTGACCAGCCAAACCAATTTCTTAGCAATCGCATTCGGAATATGGTCTATTAGATCCAACTTGAGCTCATTGCGCAACTCTTTTACTTCATCTTCATCCATGCCACTTCTGAGGTGTTCTTTTAAGACTTTAGGATAAGCCACAATACAGTTGGTGATTAGTTGCCTATGTGTATGCTTAGCTGGCACCATTACAGCAAATTTCATAGCCATATTTCGGCTGTTGTTCACCAACGCTCCCCAGGTTTTTCTTCCCTCCCACCATCTATCATACGCCCCTTTACTTCTGAATACAAGAAAAAAACCTAGGACAATTCCCATGATACTGTGAACTGCCGTGGTTCCTGGGTAATCAATTTCAAAATAATCAAATAAAAAGGCAAGAACTCCTGTGTATAGAGCCAAATAGAGCATTCCAGTTGACAAACGCGCAAAAATCTCTCTGGTATACTGTTGGGTAAATAAATGGAGCCAACTTTTAGGGTTATATTTTATCATAGCCGTAAAAATAGTATCAAAAGGATCATTCTTGCAATTCTAAACCCAATGAAATCTCCCAATAATCTCGACATAAAAAAAGCCGACTCACGTCGGCTTTCAATATTTTGAAATTATTAAGATAAATTAAGCTTGAGGAAATTCAGCTACTTCACCCAATTCTTCTTCTATTCTCAACAACTGGTTGTACTTAGCCATCCTATCAGACCTTGACAAAGAACCAGTTTTGATTTGACCACAATTGGTAGCTACTGAAATATCAGCGATAGTAGCATCTTCAGTCTCTCCTGACCTATGAGATACTACAGCAGTCCATCCTGCCTTATGAGCCATTTCTATAGCATCCAGCGTTTCTGAAAGACTACCGATCTGGTTTACTTTGATAAGAATAGAGTTGGCTGCTTTTTCGTCGATTGCTCTTTTCAAGAACTTTACATTGGTTACCAACAAATCATCACCTACCAACTGGCATTTGTGACCTATTTTCTCTACCAATATTTTCCATCCTTCCCAATCATTTTCATCCATTCCATCTTCAATGCTATCGATAGGATATTTCTCCACCAACTCAGCCAAATAATCGGCTTGCTCAGCAGAAGTTCTGATTTTAGCAGAAGCACCTTCGAATTTAGTATAGTCATATTTTCCATTCACGAAAAACTCAGAAGAAGCACAATCCATAGCGATAGTTACATCTTTTCCAGGAGTATATCCTGCTTTTTCGATTGCTTCCAAAACGCTGTTCAAAGCCTCTTCAGTACCACCTGTAAATGCAGGAGCAAATCCTCCTTCGTCTCCAACTGCAGTACTCAATCCTTTTGCCTTCAATATAGTTTTAAGGTTGTGGAAAATTTCCGCACCCATTCTTACTGCTTCGCTAAATGTAGGTGCTCCTACTGGACGAATCATAAATTCTTGGAATGCAATTGTAGCATCAGAATGTGATCCCCCATTGATGATGTTCATCATCGGAACAGGTAGCGTCTTAGCATTCACACCACCGATGTATTTAAACAATGGCAATCCTAATTCTTCAGCTGCTGCTTTGGCTACTGCCAGTGAAACACCAAGAATGGCATTTGCGCCTAAATTGGCTTTGTTCGGAGTACCGTCCAATTCGATCATTACTTTGTCGATCAATCTTTGATCAAAAACATCAAGACCAATCACTTCTGCAGCAATTTCATCATTTACATTGTCAACGGCTTTCAATACACCTTTTCCGAGGTATTTTGATTTGTCGCCATCTCTCAATTCATGTGCTTCGTGCTCTCCTGTAGATGCTCCTGAAGGTACAGCGGCTCTTCCAATGAAACCAGCCTCGGTTATCACATCAACTTCGATAGTTGGATTGCCTCTCGAATCCAATATTTGTCGGGCAAATACGCTTTCAATTACACTCATTTTTCTTTATGTTTTTTTATTAAGTTTATAAAATCGTCAAATAAATACCTGGAGTCATGTGGACCAGGTGATGCTTCAGGGTGATGCTGTACAGAAAAAGCATTCTTATTATTGATGCTAATGCCCGCTACAGTATCGTCATTTAAATTTATGTGGGTCAACGTAACCAGATCAGATGCCTCAACCTCTTCTTTACTCACTGCAAATCCGTGATTTTGAGAAGTGATTTCTGAGAATCCTGTAACCAAATTCTTAACTGGATGATTCAGGCCTCTATGTCCATGATGCATTTTGTAAGTTGAAATACCATTGGCTATGGCAATTACCTGATGTCCTAGGCAAATCCCAAACAAAGGATAGTTGATTTCTAAAATCTTTTTTACCGTTTCTACTGCATAAGACATGGCCGAAGGATCGCCTGGCCCATTGGACAAAAAGTATCCATCAGGATTCCATGCTTGCAATTCTTCGAAAGAAGTATGGGCAGGAAACACTTTGCATATTGCATTTCTATCAGTAAAATTACTCAGGATTGATTTCTTTACTCCTAAATCTAAAACAGCCACCTTGTAGCCATTATTACTTTCACCTAAAAGGTAAGGAGTATCGATAGTCACTTTAGAAGACAATTCTAGGTTTTCCATGCTTGGCACCCCTTTCAATTGCTTCATCAATTCCTTTTCATCAAATATGTCAGAGGAAATCACAGCATTCATAGCTCCTTTACTTCTGATATAACGTACCAGTTTGCGTGTATCAATATCTGAAATACCGACAGTGTTATTTCGATCAAGGTATTCGTTTAATGATTCATCTGCGTTGAATCTACTGTGGATGTCTGAAAACTCATTGACAACCAACCCATTAATCTTTGGTTTATCAGATTCTTGTTCGGCATTTAAAGCACCATAATTTCCTATATGGGCTGTAGTGTTTACTACAATCTGACCAAAATAAGATGGGTCAGTATATATTTCCTGATAACCCTGCATTCCGGTGTTGAAACAAATCTCACCACCACTTGTTCCTTTTTTGCCTACAGATGTTCCAGTAAATACTGTTCCATCTTCCAACAACAAGATAGCCTTTTCTCTAGTTTGATATTTCATTGGTTAATTCAAAATTCATTGTTCTGACAATAAACCGGGGTAATTATTTGTCCAATATTTAGGTTTCACACCTTCTGTTAGTCAAATTTCAGATGCGAAATTGCACAAATAGTTTTTAAACAAAAAATGCCATCCCGATTGTTTCGAGATGGCATCAATATTTTTATTCAGTAGTCTCAATTATTCTTGATCCTTTTTCTCTTCAGCTTTATCTGAATCCTCAGCTTTAGGAGCCTCTTCAGTAGATTCATTTTCAGCTGTAGCTTCTTCTACAACATCCTCAGCTACTTCAACAGTATCTTCAGCTACAACAGCCGCTTCTATTGTATCTTCCACCACTACAGCTTCTTCTACCTTAGTAGCTTCTTGTGCAGTAGCATCAGCGCTTGATCCTTTCCCTCTTCGACTTCTTCTCGTTTTAGTTTTCTCAGGAGCAGCATCTTTCAACAACAATTCGTTGTAATCAACCAACTCCATAATGCACATGTCAGCATTATCACCCAACCTGTTTCCAGTTTTGAAGATCCTAGTATATCCACCAGGTCTGCTAGCCACCTTATCAGCAACACCACCAAACAATTCTGTTACAGATTCTTTGTTTTGCAAATATGAAAAGACCACTCTCCTCGAATGAGTATCGTCACTCTTAGCTTTAGTAATCAAAGGTTCTACATACTTCCTCAATGCTTTAGCCTTGGCTACAGTAGTAGTTATCCTCTTGTGCAAAATCAATGAGGATGCCATATTAGAAAGCATCGCTTTTCTATGGGGTGCAGTCCTACTTAAATGATTAATTTTCTTCCCGTGTCTCATTTTTCTTAGTCTTCTTCGAGTTTATACTTTGACAAATCCATGCCAAAAGTCAAATTTTTGTCAGCAACCAATTGCTCTAATTCAGCAAGTGACTTTTTACCGAAATTTCTAAATTTCATCATGTCTGAAATTTCCAATCTCACTAAATCACCCAAAGAACGAACGTCAGCAGCCTTTAAGCAGTTATAAGCTCTAACAGAAAGATCTAAATCATTCAAGTTAGTCTTAAGAAGCTTTCTCATGTGCAACAATTCTTCATCCACAGCTTCAGGCTCACCTGTATCATGTGAATCCAATATCATTGTCTGATCAGAGAACAACATGAAATGCTGAATAAGAATATGAGCAGCACCTTTCAAGGCATTCTCAGGATGAATAGAACCGTCAGTTTCAATATCTAAAACCAATTGCTCATAATCCGTCTTTTGTTCAACCCTTGTGTTTTCAATAGAGAATTTAACATTCTTTATTGGAGTGAACACAGCATCAATTGGAATAAACCCAAATATTTGCTCTGCAGGTTTGTTATCTTCAGCAGCCACATATCCCCTACCTTTTTCGATGGTAAGTTCTATTTCAAACTTTACGTTTTCGTCAAGATTGGCAATAACATGATCAGGATTAAGAATTTCGAAAGAAGTAGTAAAATCAGCTATATCACTAGCTTTCAATTCTTTCTTCCCTGATATGCTTACAACAATTTTATTATCTACCACATCTGCCAACTTCTTAAGCCTTACCATTTTAAGGTTAAGAATGATTTCAGAAACATCTTCTACGATACCTTCTATCATAGAAAATTCATGCAATACTCCGGGAATCTTAATACCAGTAATTGCATATCCTTCCAAAGAAGATAAAAGAATTCTTCTCAATGCATTACCTACTGTAACTCCATATCCTTGTTCAAGTGGTTTAAACGTAAACAAGCCATGAAAATCATCAGCTTTTTCCATTACCACCTTTTCGGGCATTTGAAATGCTAGTATTGACATAATATTAGAAAAATTTTTAGATTAATTATTTTATTACTTAGAGTAAAGTTCAACGATCAGTTGCTCCTTAATATTCTCTGGAATTTCTTCCCTAGAAGGTATGGCAGCAAATTTACCCGTCATTTCACTTTTATCAAACTCTACCCAGCTATACTTACTCACAGATCCAGTTGAAAGACTATCAGCTATCACTTCAAGTGATTTAGATTTTTCTCTAACAGCTATCACGTCACCAACTTTTAAAGCGTAAGATGGAATATTTACCAACTGACCATTAACAGTAATGTGCTTGTGCAAGACCAATTGTCTAGCGCCTCTTCTAGATGGAGCGATTCCTAATCTGAATACAGTGTTGTCCAATCTCGCTTCAAGCATTTGAAGTAGAATGGTACCTGTAATCCCACTTTTTCTAGAAGCGTGATCAAAAAGGTTTGAGAATTGTTTTTCCAATAAACCATACGTGTATTTAGCCTTTTGCTTTTCAGCCAGCTGTATAGCATATTCAGAAGGTTTTCTTCTTCTTCCTCTGCCATGCTGTCCCGGAGGATAAGCCTTTTTCTGTAATGTCTTGTCTGGTCCAAAGATCGGGTCGTTAAACCTTCTGGCGATTTTGGTAGTTGGTCCGGTATATCGTGCCATGTTATATGATAACTCTTAAATGTTATTAAACTCTTCTTCTTTTTGGAGGTCTGCATCCATTATGTGGTAATGG
>CAXBNB010000317.1:0-5537 GCA_963976505.1 uncultured Reichenbachiellaceae bacterium | reverse complement strand
GAAGGCAACTGAAGGTTGCTTAAACCACTGATTCCATGCCCTGAAGTACATCCATCACCATACCTAGTTCCAAATCCTATTAGGATTCCACCCACTACCATCAACAAAAATCCTTTCAAAGAAAACAGCGTATCCCAATTGAATATTTCAGCAGGAATGTAATCACTACCCGGATTTGACATGCCAAAAGCTTGTAAGTCCGCTATGGTTTGTGCTGAAATGGCAACCGAAGGATCGGCAGTCAAAAACTCTCTGGAGATAAAACCTCCAATCAATGCTCCTAAAATAAAAATCAGGTTCCAGATGTCCTTTTTCCATTCAAACCTGAAAAACTCTGCAAACTTGCCTGCCCCCGACATTGAGCAGATCGTACGCAAATTACTAGACACTCCAAATTTTTTACCCAAAATCAGCATGGTAAACATTACCAAGGAAATCAATGGACCAGAGATATACCATGGCCATGGTTTACTTATTAATTCTATCATATTATTCATTTTTATACATTGATTGTTGTAGGACATACATACGCCGTTTTGGCGATACCAGTATTTTTTATTGCACCAAATCCACCATCAACATCTACTAGGTTATGGTATCCTCTTGATTTTAATATTGAAACTGCGACCAGAGACCTATAGCCACTAGCACAATGCACATGGTACTGCTTGTCACGACTTAAAACTTCAATTTTTTCATTGAAAAAATCAAGTGGAAGGGAAATCGCTCCTTCAGCGTGTTCCGATTCAAACTCTCCCGGTTTTCTCACATCCAGGATGTTGACAAACTCTCCGTCTTTCACTTTTTCTGCCAGACTGGTTGCAGTTATTGATTCTATATGGTCCGTTTCTTTACCTGCTTTTTTCCAGGCATCTATTCCTCCGAGTAAATATCCCAGCGTATTGTCATAGCCCACTCTGGACAATTTGATGACTACTTCTTTTTCTCTTCCTTCATCTGCAAGAAAAACAATAGGTTGCTTCAAATCAGTAATCAGTGCCCCTACCCAAGGTGCAAAAGAACCATCCACTCCTATAAATATGGAATTGGGAATATGCTCTTTGGTGAAATCCGTTTTACTACGAGTATCCAACACAAGCGCTCCTTCATAATTGGCCAAAGCTTCGAAAGTATCCACATCCAATGGCACATCGCCTTGTTTCAGCACATCATCCAAACTTTCATAACCTTCTTTATTCAACATGGCATTTTTAGCAAAATACTGAGGAGGAGGCAAAATACCTGTGGTTACTTCTTTCACAAATTCTTCTCTTGTCATATCTGCCCTTAAAGCATAATTCGTTTCCTTTTGATGTCCTAGGGTATCCCAGGTATCAGAAGAAAGGTTTTTTCCACAAGATGAACCTGCTCCATGAGCTGGATAAACTATTACATCATCAGGCAAAGGCATCACCTTTTCCCTTAGACTATCAAAAAGAAAGTTTGCCAAGTCTTCTTTGGTCAAATCGCTTTTTATAGCTAGATCCGGACGCCCTACATCTCCGATAAACAACGTGTCCCCAGAAAAAAGTGCATGCTCTTTTCCGTTTTCATCAAACAAAAGGAAACAACTGCTCTCCATGGTGTGACCGGGCGTATGCAGCACCTTGATCTTGATCTTTCCCAACTCCAGTATTTCACCATCTTTGGCTTCATAAATCTGGTAATTGGTCTTGGCTCCTGGACCATATATTATTTCAGCTCCAGTTTTTTCTGCCAGGTCCACATGACCTGAGACAAAATCTGCATGGAAATGGGTTTCGAAAATATACTTAATCTGTGTACCCTCTTTTTTTGCCTTGCTGATATAAGGAGCTGACTCTCTCAATGGATCAATGATGGCCACTTGCCCATCACTCTCTATATAATAGGCTCCCTGTGAGAGACATCCTGTATAAATCTGTTCTATATTCATCGTGTGTTGTTTTAATGTTCTTAATACAAAAACAAAACTATAGCAATCTAATAACGGAATGAGTAACAAAGGTTACACACCTCATTTTACCTAACGGTAATTCTATATTTTCCCCTAGAAATACATTCTATTTCTTAATCATCCTCAAAAAACAGCACAACACTAATTTCTTCATTGAATGAAAAAATGCAATTATTTATTTAATTTGAAGGGTAGATAGAACACCATATTGCAATATGGTAACAATAATTAAAACTTCTAAAATGAGAATATTCTTATTATTGACCTTTATTGTCTCGCTATTTTACAATTGCACAAGTAAAAGAACAGAATTGGTGTTGCTTGGAACTGTCCATCAGCCAATTCAAAATTTCACCCCTGACAGCCTTTATAATATCCTTGTTCGAATAAAACCTGACGTAATTCTTTTCGAAGTTGATTCTTCCTTTTTCAATGAAAATTTTGAGTTTAACAAAACGTGGGAAAGTAATGAAAACATAGCCACCGTTAAATACATTAAGAATTTTAAGGTGGATGTAAGGCCTTATGAGTTTTCTGGTAGAAACGAATATAGAATAAAAATTGGAGCACGCCCAACTGACAGCAAAGCAACAAAAATGCTTGATAGCCTTTTCAATCACAATGTATTGGACTCGCTACATAAAAACATTTATAAAGATTATATTAAAATAAATGACTCGCTAAGTTCCTTCGCATATTTAGGTGCAAAAGCTTTTAATAATTCAAATACAGATAAAATTGCTCAATTAAGGCAGGAATTCCAATACAAAAAACTCTTAAGCATAATGCACGAATATCCTGTTTTTTCAAATACATATCAAGTCATAAATGAAGGTGATAGCATAAGTTACGCTGAAGGTTATAAGCAGGCTTCTGAATTCTGGGACCTAAGAAACCAAACCATGTCAAAGAATATCCTACATTTTGTCAGGAAATACAACGGCAGGAGAATTGTAGTTTTAAACGGGTACTTTCATCGGTATTATTTGAACTCTTTAATCAAACCCAAGCAGGATGAGTTGAAGTTTACCATAAAAGAATATTATGAATACTAAATAAACTACCTCCAAACTTATACTCTATTTGTATTTGAATAACTTGCAACAAATATTGTAATTATTCATTTCATTTCTTAGGTAAATAAGGTGCAGAGTGTGCTATAATTGAATATTTGCTAGAATATAATATGATCAAACTCAGTAACCTATTAATTGCTTTAGTTTTGTTTTCATGTGTTTCTGACAATGAAAAAATAGCGATAGACCAAATTAAAAGTCTATATCAGACCGAAGACGTTGAAATTACCTTTGGTTTTAATGCCTCAACTAGTGAAAGCTCTAACAGATACATTTCTCTTGAAATTAAAAATAGTCCAATTGTCAATAGTGAAGGGTATAATGTAGATTATGCTGGTTCAACAAGTGCAATAGCTTTATTTCTACAATTGACCGACGATCAATTTGAAAAATATGACTTAGTTAAAACTTTTATTGTCACTGACAATAACAATAAAAAGACCTCTTTTGAATATTCATTTACTTTAGATCAGTTAAAAAGTGTTCAAATGTCATATAGCTTTTTGGAAAACTTTTTAAATAAACTAAAACTTGATGATTTTGAAGGTGCAAGTGAAATGTTTTCCGAATCATTTTTTGAAGAGATTAGTAAAGTTGATTTTATTAACTCCCTTTCTTCAATTAACAGTGAATTTGGCAGCATCAGAAAGGCGGAATTGGTTGGTTTTGAATTAACAGAAGCAGAATTTAGAGGAAAGGAAATCCCAGTAATTCAAGTTTGGGGCATAAATGAACACGAAAGAGGTAATACGACAACTACATATCTCATTAGCATAGAGGATACCAATATTGAAATCGTAGCTATTGAAATAAACTCTTGGTAACAATTACAACCGTTTTCAGTCCTTTTCAAATATAACTTTAACGCCAATGATTGCCATGTCTGCCGACTGGCAGGTGTCCTCACAAACATTCTCAAATGTGATACCCATTTGTGGAGACCTGCCGGACAGGCAGGCAAAAAACGGGGCGAGAATGTAGGGATATTACATTGGGTGTTGGCAGGGCACAAGACCTGCAAAGGCTTGACTTAGGAGCTTTACAGTTCTTATAACCGACAAACACAGGGATATTTACCCGTTTTAAATCACTACATCAACCCTATTCACGCAGTTTTTCAAAAAACCATTCATTTTTTAATTCTTGCTGCTCAGGAAATGTCCAGTGCTGCGTCTCTTGAAAAACGTGTAATTCCTTTTTGGCATCTATGACATTGTATGCTGAGTGCATGGAAGTCGGAGGACATACATTGTCGTTGTATCCCCAGCTGTACCATCCAGTTGCCTTCACAAACCGGGCAAAATTTACTACATCAAAATACTTCGAAGTTTCTACTTTTTCAGGTTTGTTGGTGTAGTCGTCTCTGAATATTTTCGGCCATCCTCCTGCCCGGCCATGCAAAAAACCCGTGAGGTCAGACAATGCTGGGTAAAAAGCTGCGAGGTAATCGATCCTGTCGTCCAATCCTGCTGTAACAATAGAGAGTGCTCCCCCTTGGCTACCACCGGTCACACCGATTTTACCATTGTAAGTATCCAAGCTTTCGATAAAATCCACCGCCCTGACACATCCAAGGTAAACACGTTTGAAATAGGCATTGTCTTTGTCATCCAAGTTGGTAGTCCAGTAGTTACTCAGTGCTCCTTGCATCAAATTGTCATACACACTTTTGTCAAGATTGACCGGAATGCCATGAATACCTATGGAAAAGGACACAAAACCGGCTTCCGCCTCCGAAACATCTCCATTATGTGGTCGGATACCTGCGCCCGGTACATGCAAGATGGACGGGTACTTCCCCTCTTTTTTCGGCTTACACAGTATGCCAAAAATCTTTCCTTTAATGTTGTCTATTTGTACATGGTAAACATCCACTGTAGAAGTACACCTTTCAGGCATCAGCGTCAACACAGGGTTTATCTCTATTTTTGACAAATCCGCTTTGCCCTTATTCCAAAACTCCTCAAAATCCGAAGGCAATGTAGTAGTGGGTTGTATCTTATCAGGCGCAAACGCTGCAGTTGCATAGGAGGAGTATTTTTTACCATCTACTTCTACAATGGCAGTACACCTTAAAAACCCCGGCTGAGTAAACTTTTTAACTTTGATTTTTCCTGTACCATCTTTCAAAACCAGTTTGCCCTCATCCCATGCCTCCACCAACTCAGGCTGGATCACATAGCTGGCCTCAATGCCTTTCATAGGTACATTGTTTCTCAAAACCGAAATAGAAAACTCCGCCTGCTCACCTAGCTGATAGTTCCAGTCGGTATGGTTGGGTGTTACGATTACTTTCACCAACTCTCGGCGTGGCTGTGCTATGAGTTGAATAGAAATTAAAAAAATTACAATACTTGAAAATAATAATTTGGCTTTCATTGCATAAAATGTTTATAAATAGAATGGTTTCTTAATAATAGTGCTTGAATTGGAGGGTCAATGTCATTGCAAATTAAGTAAAAGAAAGATTTTTTCTTTCAAATCTATAAACTTTAACTAAAATCGAAAATAAACCATTTGATATA
>CAXBNB010000316.1:0-5553 GCA_963976505.1 uncultured Reichenbachiellaceae bacterium | reverse complement strand
GCTACTTTTGATGGAAATGGGTTTGTTATATCTAATTTGTTTATAAATAGATCAGGGAACTTACGCCAAGCTTTTTTTGGTCATATCTCGTCGAGTGCTGAAGTTAGAAACCTAGGTTTGGCAAGTGCTAATGTCACGGCTCGATTTAGCAGTGCTATTTTAGCAGGAGCTAGTGAAGGTAATATTACCAGGTGCTTCGTATCAGGGCAATTAACAACCTCAAGTGACAGGATAGGAGGAATTGTTGGGAATAATTCGGGTAGCATTAGTGAGTGCTATTCAAGAGCTGAAATAGTGTCAAGCGGAGGGAAGTATGTAGGTTCTATAGTAGGTCTTGATTACGGTACAGGTCAAACCATTTCCAATTCCTATGCGACGGGATCTGTTTCTGGAAATACTCCAGTAGGTGGCCTGATAGGTGGAAACAACTCAAGTTTAGTGAATTGTTTTGCTACCGGATTGGTTACCGTTGGAAATTCGAATAGCGCCCAATTTGGAGGATTATCCGGATATGATACTGGTAATAGTACTGATTGCTATTGGAATACTGAAACCAGTGGTCAATCAACTTCACCAAATGGTATCGGAAAAACAAGTTCTGAATTACAATCCTCAACATCCAATACGGGAATTTATGCCAATTGGGATCCTGATATTTGGGATTTTGGAAATGGTAGTCAGTATCCTGTACTAAAATTGGTTGCCGGGGGAGTAGCTTCTCAAAGGAATTAGGTAGTTCAATTGTGAAATACCATCATGGTAGAAAGCCCCTTCATTAGGGGCTTTTTTTTATGTAATCAATGGTAAAATGAGCTTAACTTTAGTGCCCTTGCGTCCTTGTTTTTTAGATATATTAGTTAGTTCTAGAGACAATTTTATTCTGAATTTTTGTTCTAGTATTTTAAGTCTCTCTTTAGTTATTAGTGTTGACATTGATCTGTGACTTTTTGAGTTGTCGATTTCAATGCCAATACCATTATCAATTATAGTTATTGATAATCTGTCATTGTGTTTTAAAAAGATAATTTCCAGTTTCCCATTTTCCAGATTTCCTAGTTTGCCATGCTCTATAGCATTTTCAATAAAGGGCTGAGTCAACATAGGAGGTATTTTTATTTGTTCAGAATCAAGAATGCTGTCAATATTGATTGTATATTCAAATTTTTCACTGTAATTCAATCTTTGAACTTCAATATAATTCGTTAGCATTTCCTTTTCTTCACTGAGCGAAATAGATTCTTCACGAGAGAATTCAAGGGTACTTCTCATTAATTTTGAAAATTTAGCTAGGTAATGTCCGGCCTGTTTGGCATCATTTTTCAGAATGAAGTTTTGAATAGAACCCAATGCATTGAAAATGAAGTGGGGATTCATTTGCAGTCTTAAAAGTTGATGTTCAATATTAGATACTACCTGTCTATGGATAAATAACCTACGCTGGTAAAATATTACTCCGACCAGTATTAATATCATAGTGAAAATTACTCCAACTATGAGCATTATATTTCCTTGCTGAATTTTCAGCTTTTGTATTTGTGCTTGTTGAGACAGACTTTCTATTTCTTGATCTTTTTTTTCGGTTTCGTATTTCTTCGTTAGTCCATTTATTTTTTCAGCATTGGCAACATTAAAAATAGTGTCTCGCAAAGCGTAAATTTTTTCGTGGGTCTCAAGTGCATCTTGATACATTCCTAGATTTTTATAACAGAAATAAAGGGCATCATTATATTCAAAAAGCAATTCGGTATCTTCGATAGTGGATACTAGTTTTTTTGCTTTTTGCATTTCATTGTACATGTTTTGAAAATCACCACGTTCCTGATCTACTCGGGCTTTTGCTATTATCAATTGGAATACTTCAATATGTGCTCCGAGAGAACCAAAGATTTTTATCGCCTCATCAATGGCTTCATATGCTTCATCATATTGTTGGATCTCATTTAATACATAAGATTTCAGGCCATAAGCTTTAGCTTTTCCATAATTAAAATTAAGTTGATTACTAAATGTTACCATCGTATCTAGATAAGCCAACGCTTCGTTGTATTTTTTTGCTCTTTCCATCACATTGGCAATATTGAATATTGTTTTCACCAAATCTGTGTCAATGTTGTGTTTGGTTAGTTCATAGCTTTTGAGTAAATATTTTAATCCCGTATCAAATTTTTCTTGTTGGATATATATGAACCCAATTTGATTGTTTATTTCAATTGCAAGCTTTGAATGGTTTCCTTCCTCAGCCATTTGCAATGCTGTAATATAATATTCCTGAGCTTTCACATGTTGGTTTCGCGTGAAATGGTTGAGTCCTATATCCTTTAATGACAGAATAATACCAGATGTGTCTTTTAAATTTTGATAAAGACTCAGTGATTTGTTGTAGAAATAATTACTAGAATCTATTTTTCTTATGTCATAATAGGAAATACCCATATTGTAATAAGCTCTTGCTTTGTGTTTTTTAGATGATACATGGGAGACAAGTTTTAGTGCTTCTTTAGCTATGGTTTTAGCAAGGTCCACTGAATCGTACCTGATTTCATGAAAGAGCTCGTTTAGTATTTCTATGCGTTTATTTTTGTTTGTTGAGGTTTGTAAAATATTCTTGAGGCTGTCTGCTCTATTTTGAGCATTTGATGAGTAAACAAGTGGAACACAGGATATAATTATTAGAATACTTGCAATAATTGTTTTGCTCATTAGGATGGAATTATTGGTTTATAAAAATAGGCATGTAATTTCTAATTGTCCCTTTCATTATCCCCCTTTCTTTGTGCAAGTATATAATTGAGGAATAATCTGCAATTTTAAAGAGTTTGATTTTTATCAGGCATTAGCTGAAGAAAGTAAGCCAAATAAAAAAAAGATTTTGCGGTATGATAACCTTGTTGCTATATTAGTTGAAAAATGAATGATAACTCATCATTATATTTATGAAATATTCTTTGATCGTAATAGTTTTATTTTTTGTTTTCAAGGGTTATGCTCAAAATCCTACAATAGAATCCACCGCATACGACTGGAAAAAGCTAGATGCGAAAAGTATGGCTTCTGGGGAAATTAAAACACTGTTTGAAGGAAACTCCGATGGGTTTGAATACTTGCATATATTTATTACCAACCTTGATGAAGGAAGTTTATTTGAATTCCCTGAAAATTCGAATGATTTGGAACGGCTCGTAATCATGAAATCAGGAATTGTCTCACAAACAATTGGTCAACAGAATAAACAATTGGGTAAAGGCAGTATCACGCTGGTGATGCCCGGTGACTTACTCCAAATTAAAAATGCAGGAATTGAAGTTGCCACTTTTTATGTAGTGATGTGGAAGGCTAAGAATGTAATAAAACCCAATGAAGGAATCAATTCCTTTATGATTGATTGGGAAGACCTTGCTTTTGAAAAGAAAGAAAAGGGAGGAAGTAGAAAAGTAACCCGAAAACCAACAGTGATGTTGGATGAGTTTGAAATGCATGTCACTACGCTAAATGAAGGTATGAGAAGCCATCCTCCACATACCCACCTGGATGAAGAAATCATTCTGGTGCGTTATGGTGAAGTAGAGGAGCTAATAGATGGAAAGGCTTATGAAGTAGGAGAGGGCTCATTGATTTTTCTCCGGTCGATGGTGCCACATGGCATCCGAAATATCGGAAAAGGGCCTTGTGAGTATTATGCTTTTCGCTGGATACCCCAAGGCCAATAGGCCAAGCACATCAAACTTTTACCTTTCTTTCTATTTCATGCAGGTTTTCTAGTTTCTTATTTCGTAGAAACCCGTTGATGTCTTCGAAATGTTCTTTTACCCTTTGGTTGCCAAATTCAAATACTTTGTTCGCCAATCCGTCAAGAAAGTCCCTGTCGTGAGAAACAAGAATTAATGTCCCTTCAAATGCCTTCAGTGCATCTTTCAAGATGTCTTTTGTTTTAATGTCCAGATGATTGGTGGGTTCATCCAATATCAGAAGGTTCACAGGTTGGAGTAGCAATTTGATCATTGCCAGCCGAGTACGTTCTCCACCAGAGAGCACTTTTACCTTCTTGTCTATGGAATCGCCACTGAACATAAAGGCTCCAAGCAAGTCTTTGATTCTACTGCGGATATCTCCTTTAGCTATTTCATCAATGGTCTCGAATACAGATAGTTTCTCGTCCAATAAGGCAGCTTGATTTTGTGCGAAATACCCAATGGCGCTATTGTGGCCAATTTGCAAGCCTCCATCAAAGTCAATCTCTCCCATGATGGCTTTGATCATAGTGGATTTGCCTTCTCCATTTTTCCCTACAAAGGCAACTTTCTCACCACGGGCAATGGTTAAGGACACATCTTTAAAAACAGTGTGATCACCATATCGCTTTCCCAAATCTTCTGTAATCACAGGATAATTACCGGAACGCGGAGCGGGCGGAAACTTAAGGTTGAGCGCGGAAGTATCAATTTCATCCACTTCCACGATTTCCATTTTTTCCAACATTTTCACACGAGATTGCACCTGTAGTGTCTTCGAGTAAGTGCCTTTGAACCGATCTATAAACTGTTGGATGTCTGCCATTTGTTTGGCTTGATCATCGAATTGTTTTTGTTGTTGTTCCCGTCTTTCCTTCCGCAATTCTAAGTAGTGAGAATAGTTGGTCTTATAATCATAAATCCTTCCACCCGTCAATTCTATGGTGCGATTGGTCAGGTTGTCAACGAAGGCTTTGTCATGGCTGATGACCATTACCGCTTTGGCGCTGGTTTTTAAGAAATCTTCTAACCATTGTACTGACTCAATATCCAGGTGGTTGGTTGGTTCATCGAGTAGAATCAAATCAGGTTTTTGCAACAATATTTTAGCAAGCTCTATGCGCATTCTCCATCCACCACTAAATTCACTCGCTGGACGGGTGAAATCTGACCTCAAAAATCCTAAGCCCAACAAGGTAAGCTCTACTTCAGCATCGACATTTACTTCCTCTATGCTGTAGTATTTTTCGCTGAGGTCTGATACCTGTTCAATGATTTTACTGTATTCATCTGATTCATAATCAGTACGTGTTTCTAATTGAAGAGAAAATTTATCCAATTGCTTTTTCATATCTAGGATTTGAGAAAAGGCCTTGGAAGCTTCTTCAAAAACGGTGCAATCGTCTTTTATCAAAAGGTGTTGAGGCAAATAAGCAATAACAGCATCTTTCGGAGCTGAAATTTTACCATGAGTGGCTTTGTCTTTTCCTGCAATTATTTTCAGTAGTGTAGATTTTCCAGCACCATTTTTCCCCATTAGTGCTATGCGGTCATCACTATTAATATTGAAGTTTATATTGCTAAAAAGGGTAGTGCCACTGAACTCTACCCCAACTGCGTCAACTGAAATCATATTGTATCAAATTTGACGCAAAATTATACATTCTAACTGCTAAACAATATAGATTCTCCAAACTTGGCAGAAGAAATGAATATTTCAACTTAACTCTTTGAAAGTGAATAGAGAGAGAGGCATTCAAATATTAAAATTATTTCTATCGTCTTTTGTATTATTAAACATTCATTTAATTTCATGTTAGTATTG
>CAXBNB010000315.1:0-5558 GCA_963976505.1 uncultured Reichenbachiellaceae bacterium | reverse complement strand
CTGGTTCTGTCATGATGCCGGGTATCAGCCTAACAGATGATCCAAATTCATCCTTGCCAGTAAATAGCTTTAGTGCTTCTGCACACCCACCGCTAATGGTACTGTGGCCGGATACATAGCTAGGGAAGGGAGGACAAAGAAAAGAATTTGGAGAGTACGGTCTCCATTTTTCTCCCTTCATTTTAGTCATGCCGACATCCGGGCCGCCCCATGCTTTGATCACCTGATCCTGATAATAGTCGTGCACCAGCGCGAAAGGTCTGGCGAAATCGTAATACATTTTGGAATCCCAACAAGCAATGAAACCATCCATGGCAACAGATTCCATATAGAAGTACATTTTGACGTCATCATCCAGCGTATGTTGATCACGGATAGACACTTCTTGAGCAAAAAGCAACCAATGTCCAGCCTGTTGCACTGATTTGGGGCCATCTCTCATGAACTCAACCAAAGCCCTATTTTTATCTGTTAGGTTGGCTTGCAGGTCGATCACTTCTTTCACTTCCAGAGCCAATTGATCAGATCCAATAGCAGGAGGTGGTCCTGGACGATATTGGCTGGAAGAGTCGAGCATCAACGGTTTTACCAATTGCCAATAAGGAGTGAGACATCCCGGCGCATATTGGCCACCTTTACCGTCAGAGAAATATTTGGGTTGCCATCTTTGAAGGTCGATATTTTCATCTGCGGAGTTAACAGGATTGTATTGTGTATAGTCCCAATATGGCTCGCCATCTTTAGATAAGCTTCCATATTGGTTAGAACCATCATTTCTTCTTGCTTCAATCACCGCTTTAGCGGCTAGGTTGCCGATTCCTTCTGGTGTGGTTGGATCTAACGTAGTATTGTTTGGATCAAGTCCAAGAGTTAGCATAAAGTTTCGAAACATAATCGTGTCAGAATAATAGTATTCTGACATGGCTCTATAGGCAGCATAGCTAATGGCTATTTCTTTATTTTTGGTCGTTAGTTCATTTGAAGGACGTCTATCTATACCAGTCAGGTAGACAGGGCTGGCTTTTTCATCATAACGTGTCCAGGCATCAAAAATGGAAGTGAAAATCAAACCTAAAAACCTACTGGTAATGGTTGGTCTTGGTTTGAACCTATCGGTATCGTTGGCTGTGGCTTCTAGAGCCATTTTACCCCATTGATAGGCAATATTGTCTTTACCCGTTGGATTGTAATTCGAACTTTTATCAGTCTTGGAATTGCAGGATATTAAAATGATAATAGTGATGATTGGTAGTAGGAGTCTATTCATGATTTTAATTATGCTAGTGAATATGTTTTTGGAGTTCAATAATAATATGAGATGGGTTTTGTTTTGACTAAAAAGGATGAAGCATGACTTATACTGGATGAAACAGCCGAATTATGTGATAAATAAAAAGTGGTTTAATATGAAGAGGCGCGAATTACTGCTGGAATAGTTTTTGACAGCATGTTAGGTGCAATCCTTTTTTGGCTAATGTAGAAAGGAAACTGTTTTCACCATTTTCCTAAATAAATCCAGTTCTTGATGCTTTCAATAATTACATTTACCAATGAATTATCCACCTTATTTTTGTGACAAAAGTAAATGCACAACAAAGGATTTTAAAAGGTAAGAAAAGGCATAGTTGAAAAGCAAATGGGAAAAAGACTAGATAAAATAAGCAAGGAATTAAGAGCGTTTATTGTCGAGCAAAAAATGTTTTTTGTGGGAACTGCTGCCGAGGAGGGAAGGGTCAACGTTTCTCCAAAAGGAATAGATACTTTCCGCGTTTTAGGTGAAAATAAAATTGCTTGGCTTAACCTGACTGGCAGTGGAAATGAAACTGCTGCGCATCTGCTTAATAACAATCGAATGACGATCATGTTTTGTTCTTTTGAAGAAAAGCCAATGATCCTAAGGCTCTATGGCACTGCCAAGATCTTTCATGCCAGAGATACTGAATTTAATGAATATTTAAAGCTATTTCCCAGAGTGACTGGTTCCAGACAGGTCATCGAAATGGATGTGGACTTGGTGCAGACATCCTGTGGGTTTGCGGTACCATTTATGGATTTTAAGACAGAAAGAATCACACTAAATGCCTGGTCAGAAAAGCAAGGAGAAGAGCGACTCATCAATTATAGGAAAGAAAAGAACTCACAAAGTATCGATGGATTTGAAACAGGCATCCTCGGTTAAACACCTCTTGTAATACTATGCTGGTAAATACTGTTAAACTAACAATATGAATGTTTTATTGATTATTTTCAATTGAATGTCTATTTTTATTATCATTTTCTCAATAAAAATAAGAATCAATGAATTCAAGGATGTTTGTAAAAGACGTTTATGTAATGTTAACAATATTTAACAAGCATCACTTGTCAGTATTCATCACTTTAAGTATTCTTGCCACAAGATGATTAAAGTGCTTTTGAAATATCTTCTATTTCTATGTATTATCCTAGCGGGTAACTATGGTCAATCGTCTGCCCACACGCTCAAGGAGAGTGCTTTTTATACTACGTTCAAAAGCGTTCTAGGAGCAGCACAAGCCAGTTCAGACATTGAATGTAATGATCATTCGTGCACCATACAGGCATCTACAACATCTGATTCAAAAAGGGAAACACGTCAATTATGTTTTGCCGAAAAGGAAATTGAAGAAGATGAAGTTGAATCTTCCAAAAAGTCTTTTTCGCGAAATCACGACTCTCTTTTAAATTTCTATGCCCTTTCTCAAGGATGTTATTCTCTTTTTATAAGAAACAGCTTCGCTTTTTGTAAGCGTTTTTCCTATTTCACATCACATAGATGGTTTATTATACTCCAGGTTTTTAGGATATAATATAATAGTAAACTCGGCAATTCCATATTGTCAGATCATTCACTCTCGTTTTTCTCTAATGTCCAGGATCTCACAGCATTGAGATAAAACAAGGGGAATCTTGTGGTGATCTAATTGCCGCATGTCATAAAAAAAACATCCATAACACTTTACCAAAATTAAAATGAAGAGAATTCTCATGCTCATGAGCTTGTGTGCCATTTTGTGCATTACAAGCTGTGAAACACACAAAGAACATCACAAAGAGGAAACCAAATTTTTGGTTACCAGTCCATTAAGAAAAGACACGACGCTTACACAAGAATACGTGTGTCAAATTCATTCCATCCAGCATATTGAACTCAGAGCACTAGAAAAGGGCTACTTAGAGAAGATTTATGTGGACGAAGGACAATTTGTTAAAAAAGGACAACTCATGTTTCAGATTATGCCGAGGCTATATGAAGCGGAACTTCAAAAAGCTCAGGCGGAAGCCAATTTTGTTGAAATTGAATATCAAAACACGAAAAAACTTGCGGACAGCAATGTAGTGGCACCCAATGAATTGGCTTTGGCGGGAGCCAAACTTGAAAAGGCCAGAGCAGAAGTGGCTTTGGCTCAGGTACATCTTGGGTTTACACAGATTCGAGCCCCTTTTGATGGGATCATGGATCGCTTTCATGTGAGACTTGGTAGTCTTGTGGATGAAGGAGAACTGCTTACTGAAATTTCAGACAACAATGAAATGTGGGTGTACTTCAATGTGCCTGAAGCTGAATACCTGGATTATGAATCTAACGTAAAATCTACTGACAAAGCAATAGTGAACCTCAAAATGGCAAACAATAAACTTTTTGGTCATCAGGGAGTAGTTGAAACAATAGAAGCCGAGTTCAACAATGAAACCGGAAATATTGCATTCAGGGCAACATTCCCGAATCCTAAAGGTCTGCTCAGACACGGAGAGACGGGTAATGTGTTAATGACCACACCGCTCAAAAATGCATTACTTATACCTCAGAAGGCCACTTTTGAAATTTTGGATAAAAGGTATGTATTCGTTGTGGATGAAGAAAATAGGATCAAATCAAGGGCAATAAAAATCACTGCAGAAATGCCCCATATTTATGTAGTGCAGGAGGGGTTGGAAGAAAACGATAAAATTCTTCTAGAAGGTTTACGCCTTGTAAGAGAAAATGACGAAATAAAATATGATTTCAAAGACCCTTATTCTGTCCTAACTCATCTGGATTTATACGCGGAATAATTGAGTACCCTAAAAAAACAGAAAAATGTTTAGTAAAATAATACATAGACCCGTCTTTGCTATTGTAATTTCGGTGATTATCGTTTTTGTGGGGTCGTTGGCGATTAAGCAGTTGCCAATTTCTCAATTCCCCCAGATTGCGCCCACAACAGTAAGTATTTTCATTGCTTACCCCGGATCAAGTGCCGATGTATTGGTAAAATCTACCCTGATCACTTTGGAGAATTCCATTAATGGAGTACAGGGTATGAGGTATATGGCAACTGATGCTACCAGTGCTGGAGAAGCTACAATTAACATCATTTTTGAACCAGGTACGGATCCAAATCAGGCAGTGATTCGGGTCAAGACCAGAGTCGATCAGGTGATGCCACTTTTACCAGAATTGGTTCAACGTGAGGGGGTTATCATTACTCCCATCCAGCCGAGTATGTTGATGTATGTCAACCTCTACAGTAAAGGCAAAGACATGGACGAAAAATTCTTGTACAATTACGCCAATGTAAAAATGATCCCTGAAATCAATAGAATTCATGGGGTGGCTAGGACAAGAATTTTAGGTAGTCGTACCTATGCGATGCGGGTCTGGTTAAATCCGGACCGCATGCGAGCATACCACATCTCTATTGATGAAGTGATGGAAGCTTTGGGTGAACAGAGCATAATTGGTCGTCCTGGTCGATTAGGACAAAGTTCAGGTATTGCCGCACAGTCTCTTGAGTATGTATTGACCTATAAAGGAAGGTTTAATAAGCCAGAAGAATATGAAAATATAATTATTCGTGCCAATGCAGAAGGCGAAAGTATCCATCTTAAAGATATAGGAAGGGCTGAATTGGGGAGTGAATTCTTTGACATCTACTCCAATCTAGATGGTCATCCGTCAGCAGCTATTGTGTTGAAGCAAAACTATGGCAGCAATGCAAGTGATGTGATTGCAGATGTAAAAACCAAGCTTGAAGAAATGAAAGCTGATTTTCCTCCAGGTATGGACTATAAAATAAGTTATGACGTGTCTACATTTTTGGATGCATCAATAGAACAGGTGACACATACCTTACGCGATGCATTTATATTGGTAGCGCTGGTGGTGTTTCTTTTTCTTGGGGATTGGCGTTCTACCTTGATACCCATTCTAGCTGTACCAGTTTCTCTCATTGGGGCATTTTTTGTCATTCAAATGTTTGGACTTTCCATCAATCTTGTTACGCTGTTTGCCCTTGTACTGGCAATAGGTATAGTAGTCGATGACGCTATTGTGGTAGTTGAGGCGGTACATGCGAAAATGGAAGAGGAAAACTTGTCGCCTTACCATGCAGTGAAAAAGGTTATGGGTGAAATTAGTGGTGCGATCATCGCTATTACTATGGTAATGGTCTCGGTATTCCTGCCCATTTCGTTTATGACCGGCCCTGTAGGTACTTTTTACCGACAGTTTTCCATTACGATGGCGAGTTCTATAGTAATTTCAGCTTTAGTTGCAC